>JAQGLQ010000504.1 GCA_028292785.1 Noviherbaspirillum sp.
GTCTGAAAGTCACCCTCCTCAAGCTCGATCCCTACATAAATGTCGACCCCGGCACGATGAGTCCGTTCCAGCACGGGGAAGTGTTCGTGACCGAAGACGGAGCGGAAACGGACCTCGACCTCGGCCATTACGAGCGCTTCATCACGGCCAAGATGAAGAAGGTCAACAATTTCACGACCGGGCAGATCTATGAATCGGTGATCCGCAAGGAGCGGCGCGGTGAATATCTCGGAAAGACCGTGCAGGTAATTCCGCACATCACCAACGAGATTCAGGATTACATCCATCGCGGCGCCGAAGGATTCGACGTGGCGCTGGTGGAGATAGGCGGCACCGTGGGCGATATCGAGTCCCTGCCGTTCCTCGAAGCCGCCCGTCAGCTCAGTTTGCGTGCCGGCCGGAACGCTGCGGCTTTCGTGCACCTGACCTTGGTGCCTTATATTGCTTCCGCCGGCGAACTGAAAACCAAGCCGACCCAGCACAGCGTACAAAAGTTGCGCGAGATCGGGATTTCCCCCGACGCGTTGCTGTGCCGCGCGGATCGTCCGATTCCCGACGATGAGCGCGCGAAGATCTCGCTATTCTCCAATGTTCAGGAAGACGCCGTGATCTCGGTGTGGGACGCGGATACGATCTACAAGATTCCGCAGATGCTGCACGACCTGGGACTGGACGCGATCGTATGCGACATGCTGGGGCTGACGGCTAAACCGGCCGATCTGTCGGTCTGGGCGCGGCTGGTGCACGCCCTTGAGAATCCCAGGCAGCAGGTCACCATCGGCATGGTCGGCAAGTATGTCGATCTGACGGAGTCTTACAAGTCGCTGACCGAAGCGCTGCGGCATGCCGGTATACACACGGAGAGCCGTGTCAATATCGAATACCTCGACTCCGAGGAAATCGAAGTCAAGGGAACCAGCGGTCTGGCGAAGTATGACGCCATCCTGGTGCCCGGAGGCTTTGGCAAACGCGGTGTCGAAGGAAAAATCGCCGCTGCCAGGTTTGCCCGCGAAAACAGGATTCCGTATCTTGGCATCTGTCTCGGCATGCAGGTTGCGCTGATTGAATTCGCCCGGCACAAGGCCGGACTGACTTCGGCCAATTCGACAGAGTTCGATCCCGAGACCGAACATCCTGTGGTCGCTCTCATCAACGAATGGCAGAACCGCGATGGCAAGGTCGAGCGGCGCGACACCAACTCGGACCTGGGGGGCACGATGCGTCTCGGCGCGCAGACCTGCGCGGTAAAGCCGGGCACGATCGCCGCGGAAATCTACGGACCGTTAGTGACGGAGCGCCATCGTCATCGCTACGAGGCGAACAACCATTATCTCGGTCGGGTGGAGCAGGCCGGCCTGATCGTGTCTGCGCGTACGCCGACCGAAGACCTGTGTGAGATCATGGAGCTGCCGCGGACCGGCGACAACGCGCATCCATGGTATGTAGGCGTGCAATATCACCCCGAGTTCAAGTCGACGCCGCGCGACGGGCATCCCTTGTTCATTTCCTTCATCCAGGCGGCGCTCGCGCGCAGACAGGCGAAGTCGGAAAAGGAGGCTGCATGAAACTCTGCGGCTTCGATGTCGGCCTCGACCGGCCATTCTTCCTGATCGCCGGGCCATGTGTGATCGAATCGCGCGAAATGGCGCTGGAAACCGCCGGCCGCCTGAAAGAAATTACCGGCGAACTCGACATTCCGTTCATTTATAAATCGTCATTCGATAAGGCCAATCGCTCTTCCGGCACCTCCTTCCGAGGTCTCGGCATGGAAAAGGGACTCGATATCCTCGCCGATGTGAAGCGACAGATCGGCGTGCCGGTGCTCACCGATATTCACGAAATCGACGAGATCAAGCCGGTGGCGAGCGTAGTGGATGTATTGCAGACCCCCGCGTTCCTGTGTCGCCAGACAGATTTCATCCGCGCTTGCGCGCAGTCGGGCAAGCCGGTGAATATCAAGAAGGGCCAGTTCCTTGCTCCTCACGATATGAAGAATGTGATCGACAAGGCGCGCGCGGCGGCGAAGGAAGCCGGCCTGCCGGAAGATAATTTCATGGCATGCGAACGCGGCGTTTCGTTCGGGTATAACAATCTGGTATCCGACATGCGTGCGCTGGCGATCATGAGGGAGACCAATTGTCCCGTCGTGTTCGATGCCACGCATTCCGTGCAGTTGCCAGGCGGACAGGGTACGTCGTCGGGCGGGCAACGCGAATTCGTCCCGGTACTTGCGCGTGCCGCTGTCGCTGCAGGGATCGCAGGCCTGTTCATGGAGACCCATCCGAATCCGGCGCAAGCCAAATCGGACGGTCCGAATGCGGTGCCGTTGCTGCGAATCAAGGAGCTTCTTGCGACGCTGGTTAAACTCGACCGCGCTGTGAAAGAAGCCGGATTCCTGGAACAGGACTTTTCGTAAACAACAAGCCATCATAAAAAGCAGTCGGGGCTTTATGCGCCGGACGGTGGCGGTCGTGAAGACTCGCGCGGCAAATAATTCTGTTTGATTTGGGAGATTTGAATGAGTGCAATCGTTGACATCATCGGCCGCGAAATAATTGATTCGCGCGGCAATCCGACCGTCGAATGCGACGTCCTGCTCGAGTCCGGCGTCATGGGCCGCGCGGCGGTACCGTCCGGCGCCTCCACCGGCTCGCGGGAAGCAATCGAACTGCGCGACGGCGACAAGAGCCGTTATCTCGGCAAGGGCGTGTTGAAGGCTTGCGAGAACATCAATACGGAAATTTCCGAAGCGATCATGGGCCTCGACGCCAACGAGCAGGCATTCCTCGACCGCACCCTGATCGACCTCGACGGCACCGAAAACAAGGCGCGCCTCGGCGCCAACGCGACGCTGGCTGTCTCGATGGCGGTGGCGAAGGCCGCGGCTGAAGAATCCGGCCTGCCCCTGTACCGTTACTTCGGCGGTTCCGGCGCGATGCAGATGCCGGTGCCGATGATGAACGTGATCAACGGCGGCGCACACGCCGACAACAATCTCGATCTGCAAGAGTTCATGATCATCCCGGTCGGCGCGCCCAGCTTCCGCGAAGCGTTGCGCTACGGTGCCGAGGTTTTCCACACCCTGAAAAAAATCCTGCACGACAAGCGTCTTACCACCGCAGTCGGCGATGAAGGCGGCTTTGCTCCCTCCGTTGAGAACCATGAAGCGGCCATCAAGCTGATTCTGCAGGCCATCGAGCAGGCCGGTTACGAGCCGGGCCGGCAAGTCGCCTTGGGCCTCGACTGCGCAGCCAGCGAATTCTACAAGGATGGCAAGTACCAGCTCGAAGGCGAAGGTTTGACCCTGTCCTCCGCCGACTTCACCAATCTGCTGGCCACATGGTGCGACAAGTATCCGATCATCTCGATCGAGGACGGCATGGCGGAAAACGACTGGGACGGCTGGGCCACCCTCACCAACACGCTTGGCAAGAAGGTGCAGCTCGTGGGCGACGACCTGTTCGTCACCAACACCAGGATCTTGCGCGAAGGCATTCAAAAGAACATCGCCAACTCCATCCTCATCAAGATCAACCAGATTGGCACCTTGACGGAAACCTTTGCGGCGATCGAAATGGCGAAGCGGGCCGGCTACACCGCCGTGATTTCACATCGTTCCGGCGAAACGGAAGATGCCACTATCGCCGACATCGCGGTGGGCACCAATGCCTTGCAGATCAAGACCGGTTCCATGTCGCGCTCCGACCGCATGGCGAAGTACAACCAGTTGCTGCGTATCGAAGAAGACCTCGGAGACATCGCAAGCTATCCTGGCCGCGGCGCATTCTACAATCTGAAGTAATCTTCACAGTCCGGCGGCGACGCAGCATGCTCGCAGCCGGACACGCGGTGCAAAGCGAACCCATGCGTTTGATTACCATCAGCCTTGCAGTTCTACTGCTCTTGATCCAGTACCCGTTGTGGCTAGGCAAAGGTGGGTGGCTGAAGGTATGGGATCTCGATAATCAGGTTACCGCAGCTCATAAGAAAAACGACGAGCTGAAGGCACGCAACGAAAAGCTCAATTCCGAAGTACGCGATCTCAGGGAAGGTACTGGCGCGGTGGAAGAACGCGCTCGCTACGAGCTCGGAATGATCAAGGATGGCGAGCTGTTCGTCCAGATACTGGAGCCGAGCGCCAAACCGGTTCCAACCCAGGCCAACCCCGCGCCGCCGGCACCGCCAACGAGGAAACAGTAATCCCGTCGAACATCGCGATGCTCTCAGTGTCGCGCCTTGCCAGGGGGCTGCAAGCCTCCCGTCGCGGTATCCGTTGCAAACAGCTGCGCGCAGTCGACGCTGTCGAATTCGTAATGCTGCCCGCAAAAATCGCAGTTGATCCCCAGCTTGCCCAGATCCGCGAGCGCCGCGTCGATTTCCTGGCGCCCAAGCATCTTGAGCATGTTCGCCACTTTCTCGCGCGAGCAGTTGCAATGAAATTTCGGATGCAGCGGATCGAATACCCGGACTGTTTCTTCCCAAAACAGGCGATGCATCAGCGTATCGATATCGGTGTGGAGCAGTTCGGCATCCTGCACAGTGGACGCCAGCGCGACCGTACGGTTCCAGGTTTCGAGATCATCCGCGACGGGACCTTCGGTACCGCCTTCTTTGGGCAATTTTTGCAGCAGCAGTCCACGCGCCACGTTGTCGTCGGCGGCCAGCCAGAGCTTGGTGTCCAACTGCTCGGAACGCAGCATGTAGTTTTCGATAATCTCTGCGACAGATTCGCCATCGAGAGGCACGATGCCCTGGTATGGCTGCTGGCCGGGCATCTTGTCGTTCGGATCGAGCGTGATGACAAAGCGCCCGTGTCCATTGGCATTGACGAGTCGTCTGACGCTCAGCGAGTCATCAATGGTCGCTTCAGCCGCAAGCTTGGCGGTGGCGCGCAGGCGCAGATCTGCATCGCACTCCACCACCAACAGCTTGATCGGGCCGTCGCCGTGAATCTGCATCACGAGAGAGCCGTTGAATTTCAGGTTCGCGGACAGCAGCGCCGCCGCTGCCACCATCTGGCCCAGCATCTTTTTCGCGGCGGCCGGATATTCGTGACGGGCAAGCACTTGTCGCCAGGTTTCTGAAATGTCGACCAGTTCGCCGCGCACGGCAGCATTTTCAAACAGGAATTTCTGCAGCGTATCCATCATCCAATCCGCTTGAGGTTGTATTTGTACGATTGTGCCCGCTCGACATAGTTTTCGGTGTTCCTGCGTATGCGGGCAATATCGTCTTCATTCAAGGGGCGCGCGACTCTCGCGGGCACGCCGACAATCAATGAATTGTCGGGAAATTCCTTGCCTTCCGTAACGAGCGCGCCGGCACCGACAAGGCAGTTCCTGCCGATTTTTGCGCCATTCAGAACGATTGCTTGTATGCCGATGAGGGAGTCTTCACCTATCGTGCAGCCGTGAAGCATGGCCTGATGCCCGATGGTGACGTTCTTGCCTACATTGAGCGCAAAGCCTGGGTCGGTATGGAGAACACAGCCTTCCTGCACATTGCTGTTTTCGCCGATGGTAATGAGCTCATTGTCGCCGCGAATCGTTACATCGAACCAGATGCTTGCCTTTGCTTCGATCCGCACTTTGCCAATGACATTGGCGCTCTCGGCGATATATGCGGAAGGGTCGATCTCGGGAGAGAGTTCTTCCAATTGGTAGATGGCCATGGATTTCCGTAGAATTGAAAGACTAATCCGCTATTTTACCGCCGCACGCATGAATCCATCCCACCATGGTCGTTTCGTTTCCCGCTCGCCGGAACTGCGCCGCGCTGCGCTCGAATGCCTGGCCGAAACCGATGCGGAAACGAAAGCGAATGCGGTTATAGAGTTGTCCCACGCATGGGAAGCGGGGCGGATTCAGCTCTCGGCGGAAGCTTCCCTGATCGCGGATGTGACTATTCCTGGCCGACCGCCGCGGCCCGAGCTGGTACCGCCGTTATCCGTCAAGCATCGTTCGATGCGTACAGTCGAAGGGCGCGCCGCGCTGGTTCATGCGTTGGCGCATATTGAATTCAATGCGATCAATCTGGGGCTCGATGCAATCTGGCGTTATGCGGAAATGCCGCGTGCATATTACAGCGATTGGCTGAAAGTGGCGGTGGAAGAAGCACATCACTTTTCCTTGCTGGCGGCACATCTTGTGTCGCTCGGGTTTCGCTATGGCGATTTTCCGGCGCATAACAGCCTGTGGGACATGGCGCAGAAAACCCGGGGTGACATCCTCGCGCGCATCGCGCTCGTCCCTCGCACGCTTGAGGCGCGCGGTCTGGACGCGTCGCCGCAGGTTCGCGCCAAGCTTGCGCAAGCCGGCGATGCCGAAGCGGCGGCGATCCTTGACATCATTCTGCGCGATGAAATCGGCCATGTCGCGATCGGCAATCGCTGGTATCGGTGGCTATGCGAACAGCGAGGTCTGGAGCCGATGACGACTTATGCTTCTCTTTCCCTCCTGTACAATGCTCCGGCATTGCGCGGCCCGTTCAACTTCGATGCCAGGCGCGCAGCCGGCTTCACCGAGAGCGAACTCGTAATACTGCAAGCGCAGACCGTCTCCCCATCGGCATAACCGGCCGTGGCTGGAACGATATCCGTTGCCGATCCGGAAACTAAATGCCGCATTCGGCAGTCTCTATCACTATCGGGAAAACACATGGTTAATCAACTTTGCGACTGTAGAAGGAAAGAGATAATGAGCCGAGCAAAACCGTTAACGATGTTGGTGTCAGCTCTTGCCCTGGCTGTTTGCATCACCGCCTGCCAGAAGAGGGAAGCGACTGCGGAACAGAAGGGGCCGGCGGAAACTGCGGGCAAGCATATCGATCAGGCCGCGGTGAAGGCGGGGGAACAACTCAACAAGGTCGCGGAAGAAGCGGGCAAGGGTCTTGCCAAAGCGGGTGAGAAACTCCAGAACGCGGCCCAGGATGCACAGAAAAAAGAATAATCGCTAGCATCCGCCGATAGCGCCGCGTCAGTAACACGATATCCATCTTCGATCCGGCAGCATCCCTTATCGGGCATGAGGGGGAGTGTCGCCAAGCCCCGATAAATTGCCGTAAGACCTTTTTTGCCTTAGGGCAGGTACGGTATGCTGCGCCAGCAGATGCCCCCTCGGTTCTCCCGGAATCCAGCAATGAAATTTTCCCGTTCGGAATTCGTCCCTGTCCGCAAGCTTCGATACCACGTTCGCCATTGGGGAAACGAACAGGCGCCGAAGCTCTTCATGCTCCATGGATGGATGGACGTATCCGCCTCTTTCCAGTTCGTCGTCGATTGCCTGCGGCATGACTGGCATGTCATTGCACCGGACTGGAGAGGCTTTGGCCTGACCGAACGCAGCAGTGCGGATTGCTACTGGTTTCCCGATTATCTCGGCGACCTCGATGCACTGCTTCGCCACTATTCGGCAGAGGAGCCGGTGAACTTGCTCGGTCATAGCATGGGCGGCAATGTCGCCTGCATTTACGCGGGCGTACGACCGACCCGTATCAAAAAACTGATCAATCTGGAAGGCTTCGGATTGCCGGCGGCCGCATTCGAACAGGCGCCAGGACGTTATGCCAAGTGGCTTGATGAGTTGCAGAAGCCCCCGGGTCTGCGTACTTATCCGAATCGAGAGGAAGTCGCTGCGCGCCTGCAGAAAAACAATCCGCGCCTTACGGATGAGCGTGCAGCTTTTCTTGCCGGCCATTGGGCTGCGCCGAACGAGCAGGGCGAATGGATCATCCTGGGCGATCCGGCGCACAGGATGATCAATCCCATGCTTTACCGGGTCGATGAGATCCTGGCATGCTGGCGCCGGATCAGTGCCCCGGTACTCTGGGTGGAAGCGCAGGATACCGAGGCATGGCGATGGATGGGCACGAAGGAAAAGGCCCGTCCCGAAATCGATCGTCGGATCGCATCTATCCCCGAGGTTCGGACCGCAAGCATCGCGAAGGCCGGGCATATGCTGCATCATGATCAGCCGGAAATGCTCGCGCGCCTGGTCGAAGATTTCCTTGCCTGAACCATGCCTTGTGTCAGGAAGAAATCGAACACTGCATCGCCCGGTAATGCTGCGTCAGTCAGCGTACAATAAAGACTTCTTGTGTCGCTGCTTATTCATCGGACCAGCATGCTTAACGTCGATCTGCATTGCCATTCCAACGTCTCCGACGGCATGTTGCCGCCGGCGGCCGTCGCCGCTCGCGCAAAGGCGAACGGGGTGGAGGTATGGGCATTGACGGATCATGACGAACTCGATGGCATCGCGGAAGCGCGCGAGGCTGCGGCGGAGCTGGGTTTGCGCTTCGTCACCGGTGTCGAAATCTCGATTACCTGGGCAGGCGAAACGGTGCATATCGTCGGCCTGAATTTCGACGAAAAAAATGAAGACCTTGAAAGAGGCCTGAAACACACGCGCTCGGGCCGCGAACGCCGGGCGCATGAAATCGCCGCTCAACTGGCGGCAGCAGGTATACCTGCCGCCTTCGAAGGCGCGCTGAAGTTCGTCGGCAATCCCGATCTGATATCGCGCACGCATTTCGCCCGTTACATCATCGAACTCGGCGTCGAACGCGACATCAATGGCGTGTTTCGCAACTATCTGGTCGAAGGCAAGCCTGGATACATCGCCCATCGCTGGGCCACTCTCAAGGAAGCGGTAACGTGGATACGCGGGGCTGGCGGCATCGCTGTAGTGGCACACCCGGGGCGCTACAAATTCGGGGATGTCGCACAGGATGCCTTGCTGAATGAATTCAAACGATACGGCGGCACCGCAGTGGAAGTCGTCACCGGAAGCCATACGGTCGACGAGTACGACGAATACGCCAAAGTCGCGAAATCTTACGGATTGCTGGCGTCGCGCGGTTCGGATTTCCATGCTCCGGAGGAATCCGTCGTCGATCTTGGCGCTCTTCCTCCCTTGCCTGCGGGCCTCGTGCCTGTGTGGCACGACTGGCGCTTTTAATCGCGCTCCTGTCCGCAAGCGACGCTTCGTTGTCATACAGGCACGAAGGCTCGAGGCGACCCTTGAATTTGCAACTCCATAACCCCACTTAGACCACGTTTCGGAACGCGGCAGCAACAATCGGAGGAATCAGAATGAAAAGAATAGTATTGTTTCTAGCAACAAACCTTGCCGTCATGCTTGTGATGACGGTGGTGTTGTCCTTATTGGGGGTCGACCGGTTCCTGACTGCGAAGGGACTGAATCTTGGCGCCTTGATGATTTTCTCGCTGGTTGCCGGTTTTACGGGAGCATTCATCTCCCTGCTGATGAGCAAGCCTATGGCCAAGTGGTCGACCGGTGCGCGGGTCATCGATGCGCCATCTTCATCGACCGAGCTGTGGCTGGTCGACACAGTCAAGCGGCTTGCCGATCGCGCCGGAATCGCCATGCCGGAAGTCGCCGTGTATGAAGGGGAACCGAATGCATTCGCTACCGGCGCGTTCAAGAATTCCGCCCTGGTTGCGGTTTCGACCGGCTTGCTGCAGAACATGACCAAGGAAGAAGTCGAGGCCGTGCTCGGCCACGAGATCGCGCACGTCGCCAATGGCGACATGGTGACGCTGACCCTGATTCAGGGCGTGGTCAATACCTTCGTGATTTTCCTTGCCCGTGTGGTGGGTTATCTGATCGACAAGACGGTATTTCGCAACAATGACGATCGGGGCCCGGGTATCGGATACATGATCACTGTTTTCGTATGTGAAATCGTGTTCGGCATACTCGCAACGCTTATCGTGGCCTGGTTCTCGCGGTACCGCGAATTCCGCGCGGACGCCGGGTCGGCAAAACTTCTGGGAACACAGCAGCCGATGGTCAAGGCGCTCGCACGCCTTGGTGGGCTGGAGCCGGCGGCACACTTGCCGGAAACCTATAAGTCGCTTGGTATCAATAGCGCCGCATCGGGCGTCATGGCCTGGTTTTCCAGCCATCCGCCGATCGAAG
>JAQGLQ010000587.1 GCA_028292785.1 Noviherbaspirillum sp.
GCGCCCCACCATGACCACCACCCGGGAAAGATGTCCCGCGCCCAATGCTGCTCCGCCATCAGCAGCGTGCACAGACCCAGCGTGGGCGCGATCATGCCGCTGAGCGCCGCGGCGCCCGTGAAGTGCACGATGCCGGCCGCATACGGCTGTTTGCGGATATGCGCCGACAGCGCCGACATCAGCGATACGGCCACCATTGCTTCAAGCGCGCTGGCGCCGCCGATCGCGAACGCGGCGAGCGTATCGGGCGTACCGTTCCGGAACCCGGCTTGGAGGAACGCCAATGCCGCACCCAGCCAGATGGCCGGCGTCATGCGCCTGCCGAACAGCAGGCAGATCGAGAGTGCGGCCCCCGCCGGAAGCCATAGCGGGCTGACGATTCCGGGCTCGGTGGCAAGCGCGAGCCCGACGGCCGCGTAGTAAGCGCAGCCCAGCATGGCCGCCGTGCCCGCGTATGCAAGGGTGGCCGGCACCCAGTGCCGCGGGCTGCCGGCGTGCGCATGTGTGCGTGGTTCGCTGTCAAGCTCCATGCATTCGCTTTCGATGAGTATCGCGTGAAAGATCGATCGGATTGGCACGAGCCAATGCTTTCTGTCTCCGGCTTTACTCTTTTATGCATGTGAGATGGATGGCGCTCTCGGGCGCCGTCACGGAGCGACGTCATGCAATCCCTTATGCGCGGGACCTTCGTGTTTTTATGATGAGCAAGAGAGTAGTGTATTGAGATAGATCAATCGCCTCCGGCGTACGAGCAGGAAACAGTGGCATGCCTCAACTTCTTTTAACAGCTCAATGAAGTCGTACCGTGCATGTTCACGGCCCGGGAACCATGCGTTTGGCGGCGAATCTTATTTAATGGCCCGCTGGCCATGTCCGGACCACGACCATGTATAGAATTTCCATGAAGCGCATGCAAGCGAGATCGCAGGCCCGTTTTGCGCATCGATACGCGCTTACGGTGCGTCGGTATACGGTCATTGCTGCCCAGGCCTCGCTGCGGTTTCCCGCAAGCGCATGCCGCCTCCCCGAGATTAGGTTACCTGAGAATGTCAGGCATGCCGTCCACGATGACGCGGCATGCCGAGCGTGCGCGTCATCTGATGAAAACGGAGGTGTAAAGTGGAGAGTTCAATGTCCCGGCTGCAGCGGCAAGCGCTGGACCCGTTCCTCATGCCGGTGGAAAATGCGAAATCTCGGCCGGTCACTTTTTTCACGCATGCCATCCCCGCGACCAGCGAGGACATCGACGCACCCGCCAGCATTGACCGGCTGACGCACGCGGCGATGGGTCGGCTGACGTCGTCGATCTCGCCGGCCAGTCTTGCGCTCGCCTATTACGATTGGGCCATCCATCTCGCCGAGGCCCCCGGGAAATGGTCGCAACTCGTTGAAAAGGCGGCCCGCAAGGCAGTGCGTCTCGCGCTATATTCGGCGCGCGCCTCTTCAGGCTGGCCGGTGGATCCATGCGTGCAGCCTTTGCCCCAGGACCGTCGCTTTAATAGTTCGGGGTGGCAGCACTGGCCGTTCAATGTGATTCATCAGGCGTTCCTTCTCGAACAGCAGTGGTGGCACAAGGCCACGAGCGGCGTCGGCGGCGTGTCCAGACACCATGAGCAGGTCGTGCAGTTCACCACCCGTCAACTGCTCGACATGGTGTCCCCGGTTAACTTCTTGATGACCAATCCGGATGTTCTCGATGCCACCATGCAGGAAGGGGGACAAAACCTCATCTCTGGCGCGGTGAATTTTCTCGAGGATTGGGAACGCGCCATCGGCGGCAGGCCGCCGAAGGGAGCGGAACGCTTCGAGCCGGGAAAGCAGGTTGCCGTCACCAAGGGCAAGGTGGTATTCCGAAATCGCCTGATCGAGTTGATTCAGTACGCACCGACCACGCCCGACGTCTGCGCGGAGCCCGTGCTGATCGTGCCCGCATGGATCATGAAGTATTACATCCTCGATCTGTCGCCCGGCAACTCGCTGGTCAAATATCTGGTCGATCACGGGCATACGGTCTTCATGCTGTCCTGGCACAACCCACGCGCGGAAGACCGCGACATGGGCATGTCCGACTATCTGCAACTTGGTGTGCTGGACGCGCTCAATGCTGTCCGTACCATCGTTCCGGATCGCGGCGTCAATGCGGTCGGCTACTGTCTCGGCGGAACGCTGCTGTCCATCGCGGCATCGTTCCTGGCGCAGAGGGACGACCCGATCCTGAACTCGATGACATTGTTCGCCGCGCAGACCGATTTCACGGAGGCGGGGGAACTGACGTTATTCATCGATGACAGTCAGCTGAACTACCTGGAAGACATCATGTGGGATCAGGGTTTTCTCGACAATCGGCAGATGGCGGGGGCGTTTCAGCTGCTTCGTTCGCACGACCTGATATGGTCGCGCATCGTCAATCAATACATGCTGGGCAAGCAGGCGCCGATGACCGACCTGCTTGCATGGAACGCGGACGCGACCCGCATGCCCTACAAGATGCAAAGCGAGTACCTGCGTTCGCTGTTCCTGCACAACGACCTGTTTTCCGGACGTTACAAAGTGCAGGGCCGGCCGGTTTCGCTGTCGGACATCCGTTCACCGATATTTGCCGTCGCCACCGAAGCCGATCACGTCGCACCGTGGCACTCGGTATACAAGATCAATCTGGTGGCCGACACCAACGTCACCTTTCTGCTGACCAGCGGCGGACATAACGCCGGCATCGTCAGCGAACCGGGTCACAAGGGGCGGCATTATCGCTTGTCCCACTGGCTGCACGGCGGCAAATACATCGATGCGGACAACTGGTACATCAATACGCCGACGATCGAAGGTTCGTGGTGGCCGGTATGGGCCGACTGGCTCGAGGAACGATCTTCCGGCCGTGTCCCGCCGCCGCCTATGGGTGCCGCGCGGCAAGGGCTGCCGCCGCTCGATCCCGCTCCCGGACGGTATGTACTCGAACGTTAGGAGCAGATTTCTTGATCTGGTCCGTGGTTGCTCTGCGAAACAAATGCGTGGGGGACACTCTAATAACCTGTACGGGTTCGCCCGACGCATTCATTTCTAACGGCAATCAGGGAGACACATGGATCTGCAACGCCTCAACGATTATTTCGACACCCACAAAATAAGGCTGGCCACCGCGGAATCCTGCACCGCAGGCCTGATCGCCGCGATGCTGGGCGATCTTCCGGGATGCGGGAGCTGGCTCGAATGCGGGTTCGTGACGTATTCGCCGGAAGCCAAGAACCGCTTGCTCGGCGTGAAATTCGAGACCATCGACGAGTGCAATCTCACCAGCGAGCAGGTGGCGCGCGAAATGGTGGAGGGCGCCTTGCGCAATAGCCGGGCCAATGTGGCGATATCCAATACCGGGGTCGCGGGACCATCGAACGGCGACGGCGGGATACCGGCGGGTACTGTCTGCTTCGCATGGGGGTTTGAGTGCCAGGGGGCGGTGGTGGTGTATTCGGAGACCAGGAAATTCGACGGCGACCGCAATGCGGTTCGGAAGGCGGCGGCGGAGTATGTGGTGGAGCGGATTCCTGATTATCACGGGCAGTTGCCGGGAGGGGTGATGCCGCGGTTTGGGTAGATAGAGGGCGATGTTCGCCCACCTGTCTTCGGTAAATATGTGCGGCGGCGCCCTCCGGACCTCACGGCAGCAAAACCGACAACTCGCGCGCTTCCCTCAGCAATACCGGCAAAAACTCCTCCACCATCTGCCTCTTCGTCACGCGCGCCGCCTGCGCGCCGATATTCAGTCCCGCGAGCACATTCCCCGAAGCGCCGCGCACCGGCACGGCGATGGAACGCAGCCCGACCTCGAGTTCTTCCTCGACCACCACATAGCCGTCCTGCCGCGCCTGCGCCAGAATCTCCTTGAGTCTGGTCACCGATACCACGGTGTGGTCGGTGAAGGCTTTGAGCTTGGCGGCGGCGAGATGGGCGTCGCGTTCATGGTCCGGCATGTGCGCGAGCATGATGCGCCCGAGCGACGTGCAGTAGGCCGGCAGGCGGCTGCCTGTATTCAGGGCGACCGACATGATGCGGGAGGTGGCCGAGCGGGCGACATACAGCACCTCGCCATCGTCGAGCACGGCGAGCGAGCACGATTCGTTCAGGGTGCGGCTGATCTGGTTGAGGAAGGGCTGAGCGGCGACCGTCAGCGGCGTCGAACTCAGATAGGAATAGCCGAGCGTCAGCACCTTGGGCTTGAGCGTGAAGTTGTTCGATTCGGAGTCGGCGTACCCCAACTGCTTGAGCGTGAAGAGGCAGCGCCTCACCGCCGCCCGGGGGATGCCGGTGCGATGGCTGATCTGGGCGATGGTAAGACTCTTGCGCTGATCGCTGAAAGCGCGCAGCACCGCCAGTCCACGCGCCAGCGAGGTCATGAAGCTTGGATCGGTGAGCGCTTCGATTTCCTGCGCGATCGTCAAGGCGCCTTCGGACGCGGGCGTGGCGGCTGGGCCAATTTGGGATTTCGATTGTTCACTCATGGATAGACAGGATTTCTGACCTTCCGGTTATTCCGTCAAATGAAACGGGAAATTGCGTTCGACGGCCAAGTCGACTTTCTGTTATTTTTGGTTTTAATTTAACTTTTTACAGAATATTGTTCGGCCATCGCACAATATTTGTGACGACTCTTCTTGACGCTTCGTTTCCAGAATCGCTAAACTGCAACGTGTTCTATAAACAAACATTAGTTCGTTTATCGCACAAAGTCAATTGAGCTCAGCTACCTTTGGTTGCGCAGTTTTCAACTGACGGCTGACCCGCCAGCTCCGGGGTGGGAATAGATCCGCATCGATTCACTGCAAGCCGGTGTCGAACCTTGGCGTTTTGTCCACGGACTGGACGGGCGGGTTCCGTATCGGCTGCGCGCCGATCTTTTCATCATCTCGCCGATGCAGGCGTCTCCATTTTTCAACGTGCCCGTCCAGCGCATGCGCTGATTCGCAAGGCATGTCCACGAAAGAGAAGCGAACGTGATCGATAAAATTTCAGAGTCCCTGGAGGCCGCTGTCGCCGACATCAAGGACGGTGCGACAGTGATGATCGGGGGCTTCGGCAATGCCGGCATGCCTGCCGCGCTGATCGATGCTCTGCTCGCGCAAGGCGCGCGCAACCTCACCATCGTCAATAATAATGCCGGCAACGGCGAAACCGGGCTGGCCGCGCTGATGAAAGCCAAGCGCGTGCGCAAGATCATCTGCTCGTTCCCGCGGCAGGCCGACTCCCATCACTTCGATGCGCTGTACCGCTCCGGCGAGATCGAACTGGAACTGACGCCGCAGGGCAATCTGGCGGAGCGCATTCGCGCCGCCGGCGCCGGCATCGGCGGATTCTTTTCGCCGACGGGCTTTGGCACACTGCTGGCCGAAGGCAAGGAAACCCGCGTCATCAACGGCAAGAACTATGTGCTCGAATCGCCGATCCATGCGGACTTCGCGCTGATCAAAGCGCACCGCGGCGATCGCTGGGGCAATCTGGTATATCGAAAGACCGCGCGCAATTTCGGGCCGATCATGGCGATGGCCGCGAAATGCGCGATCGCGCAGGTCAGCGAAATCGTCGAGCTGGGCGAACTCGATCCGGAAGCGATCGTCACCCCCGGCATTTTCGTGCAGCGCGTGGTACTGCAAGGGAGCAAGCAATGAAGCGCATGACCCGCAATGAAATCGCCGCGCGCGTGGCGCAGGACATCACCGAAGGCGCGTACGTCAACCTCGGCATAGGCCTGCCGACGCTGGTTGCGAACTATCTTCCCAAGGAACGCGAGATATTCCTGCATAGCGAGAACGGCGTGCTGGGCATGGGCCCGGCTCCGGCTCCGGGCGAAGAGGACGAGGACCTGATCAACGCCGGCAAGCAGCCGGTGACGCTGCTGACCGGTGGCTCTTATTTCCATCACGCCGATTCGTTCTCGATGATGCGCGGCGGCCACCTCGATATCTGCGTGCTCGGCGCATTCCAGGTTTCCGCCACCGGCGACCTGGCGAACTGGCATACCGGCGCTCCCGACGCGATTCCCGCGGTCGGCGGCGCGATGGACCTCGCGGTCGGCGCCAAGCAGGTATTCGTCATGATGGAACATCAGACCAAGACCGGCGAAAGCAAGATCGTACCGAAATGCACCTATCCGTTAACGGGTGTAGGCTGTGTCAGCCGCATCTACACCGATCTGGCGGTGCTCGATGTGACCCCGGAAGGCCTGGTAGTGCGCGAGATGGTGCCGGAACTGGCGTTCGAGGAACTCGAACGCATCACCGGCCTGCCGTTGCGCAAGGCCGCCTGACCGCAACCTTTAGCTAGAGCAAAAAATGACCCAAGCCTTTATTTGTGATGCGATCCGCACCCCGATCGGACGCTACGGCGGTGCGCTGAAAGACGTGCGCGCCGACGATCTGGGCGCCATTCCGCTGCGCGCGCTCATGGCCCGCAACAAGGATGTCGACTGGAGCGCCGTGCATGACGTGATTTTCGGCTGCGCCAACCAGGCCGGCGAAGATAACCGCAACGTGGCACGCATGTCGCTGCTGCTGGCCGGCTTGCCGCAGGAAGTGCCGGGTTCCACCATCAACCGTCTGTGCGGTTCCGGGATGGACGCGGTCGGCACCGCCGCGCGCGCCATCAAGTCCGGCGAGACCGGCCTGATGATCGCCGGCGGCGTCGAATCGATGACACGCGCGCCGTTCGTGATGGGCAAGGCCGACAGCGCGTTCTCGCGCAACGCCGCCATTTTCGATACCACCATCGGCTGGCGCTTCGTCAATCCGCAGATGAAGAAGCTGTACGGCGTCGACGCCATGCCGGAGACCGCCGAGAACGTCGCTACCGATTACAAGATCAGCCGCGAAGACCAGGATGCGTTCTCGGTCGCGAGCCAGAACAAGGCCGCCGCCGCGCAAAAGAACGGCACGCTGGCCGAAGAAATCACGCCGGTCGTGATCCAGCCGAAGAAGGGCGATCCGATCACGGTTTCGCTGGACGAACATCCGCGCGCCACCAGCATGGAAGCGCTGGCCAAGCTCAAGGGCGTGGTCCGTCCCGACGGCACGGTCACCGCCGGCAACGCATCCGGCGTCAACGACGGCGCCTGCGCCTTGCTGCTGGCCGATGAAGCCAATGCGAAACGTTTCGGCCTGACGCCCCGCGCCCGCATTCTGGGCATGGCGACCGCCGGCGTGCCGCCGCGCGTGATGGGCATCGGCCCGGCGCCGGCC
>JAQGLQ010000015.1 GCA_028292785.1 Noviherbaspirillum sp.
GCGATGCGGTTCTGAAATTCCAGACGCGCGTCGCCCGTCAGGTGACCATTGCGAAAGTACGTTACAGGCTGGCACTGGACTTGCATATAGTCGACAATGGACCGGGTATTCCCCCCGACATCCAGGACCGCATTTTTTACCCGCTTGTATCAGGGCGGGAAGGCGGCAGCGGACTGGGACTGACTCTCGCGCAAACGTTCGTACAGCAGCACATGGGAGTAATCGAATGCGAGAGTCGCCCGGGGTGCACGGATTTCAGGATCCTGATACCGCTGCCTTAATGACAGCTTGAAGCATCAGCATCGTGAGCGAACCCTAAAATATGAAGCCAATCTGGATTGTTGACGACGACGAATCAATTCGCTGGGTACTTGAAAAAGCCCTGGCACGCGAAAACCTCGCAACCAAAAGCTTCTCCAACGCACGCGACGCCATGGGGGCGCTCCATGACAGTGCACCCCAAGTACTCGTTTCAGATATCCGCATGCCGGGAACATCTGGCCTCGAATTGCTGCAAGCGGCGAAGGCCAAGCATCCGGGCCTGCCGGTCATTATCATCACCGCTTTCTCGGACCTCGACTCCGCGGTAGCCGCGTTTCAGGGCGGTGCCTTCGAGTACCTCGCCAAGCCTTTCGATGTCGACAAGGCGGTCGAACTGATCCGGCGCGCGCTCGACGAAAGCCTGCGCGAAGCGGATGTCGAACAGGCTTCGGCCGAGACGCCGGAGATACTCGGGCAGGCCCCGGCGATGCAGGATGTATTTCGCGCGATCGGCCGCCTGTCGCAATCCAATGTGACGGTGCTCATCACCGGTGAATCGGGCTCCGGCAAGGAACTTGTGGCGCGCGCGCTGCACAAGCATAGTCCGCGCTCCGCGCAGCCATATATCGCGCTGAACACGGCGGCCATTCCCAAGGATCTGCTCGAATCGGAATTATTCGGCCACGAGCGCGGCGCATTCACCGGAGCGCAGGCAACTCGCCGCGGGCGCTTCGAGCAAGCGGAAAACGGCACGTTGTTCCTCGATGAAATCGGCGACATGCCGTTCGACCTGCAGACCCGCCTGCTGCGGGTGCTGTCGGATGGACATTTCTACCGCGTGGGCGGGCATCAGCCGCTGAAAGCGAATGTGCGGGTCATCGCGGCGACGCACCAAAACCTTGAACAAAGGGTCAAGGAAGGCTTGTTCCGCGAAGACCTGTACCACCGCCTCAATGTCATTCGGCTGCGCCTGCCGAGCTTGCGCGAGCGACGCGAGGACATACCGATTCTCGCGCGCCATTTCCTCGCGCAGAGTGCGAAGCAGCTCGGCGTCGAAGCCAAGCGCATGTCCGATAGCGCGATGCAGTTCCTGTCGAGCCTGGACCTGCCGGGCAACGTACGGCAACTCGAGAACCTGTGTAACTGGATCACCGTGATGGCTCCGGGCCAGACGGTCGAGATCAAGGACCTGCCCCAGGATCTGACCGGCAACCAGTACGCCGCGCATACCGCTGCGGCGATACCGGTCGCGGCGGGTCAGCCGTCGGAAGCGCAGCCCGACACCGGCGCTGTCAACGGCATGGCCGCTGCGGCATTCCAGCCCGACGCCCGCATGCCGGTCACGGGCACCGCGCCCGCGCCCAGCTCGAGCTGGATTTCGTTGCTGGAGACGGAAGCGGCGCACATGCTCGCCGATGGCCAGCCGGAGGTGATGGATGCGCTCGGCCGGCAATTCGAATCGACGCTTATCAAGACAGCATTGAAGCATACCCATGGTCGCAAGAACGATGCGGCGGTGCGGCTTGGCATTGGACGCAACACCATCACCAGAAAAATCCACGAGCTGGGGATCGACGGCGCCAAAGAGGAATAACGCTGTCGTTTATCCACGTGTGGAAAGCGCATACAACTTTCTGACTTCACCGCCGCTCTGCCGCTTGCCCCGGCACGAGCGGCATCAACCATTCCGCGTATAAAGCTTTATCGAGCGCAAGCACGGATATGCCCAAACACGTACCATGGGCTCCCATTCCCAACATTTTGTTCGGCTTTGACGCGCCGCCGTGTCGAAGCCGTTACAGCCAAGCGCCACGTGAAAAAAACAATCAATTACGTGCATATTGCAGTGACCGCCGTCATCACGGCGGTTGTTGCGCTTCTCATTGCCAACATGATGGGCAGCGAAAAGCAGATCGAGAGCAAGGTCGAACGTTTGTATTCGGTGACCGATGCGCAGTTTCTGCGGTCGATGGGAATTCTGCTCGGCCCGACGATCATGGAGGGAAACCGCATACAGCATCTGGAGAACGGCGATGAAATTTTTCCGTCGATGCTGGAAGCGATCCGGTCGGCCAGAAAAACCATTACCTTCGAAACCTATATCTATTGGTCCGGCGAGATCGGCAAGCGGTTCGCCGACGCGTTCTGCGAACGCGCGACCGCGGGCGTGAAGGTGCATATCCTGCTTGACTGGGTCGGCAGCGCGAAGATGGATCAGGAAATGCTCGACGAGCTTGAAAACTGCAGGATAGAAGTGGAGCGTTATCACGAACCGGCGTGGCACAACCTGACGCGCATGAATAACCGGACGCACCGCAAGCTCCTGGTCGCGGATGGGCGCGTGGCGTTTACCGGTGGTGTGGGCATTGCCGACCAGTGGACCGGCGATGGGCAGGATCCCTCGCATTGGCGCGATTCGCATTTCCGCGTCGAGGGGCCCGCGGCCACCCAATTCCAGGCGGTATTTCTCGATAACTGGACCAAGGCCACCGGACGCGTGCTGCATTCGTCGGACTATTTTCCGGATATACCGAATACAGGGAAGATGCGGGCGCAAATGTTCAGCAGTTCCCCGACGGGGGGCAGCGAAAGCATGCAACTGATGTATCTGCTGTCGATCGCCTCGGCCAGCAAGAGCATCCTGTTGTCCAGTTCATACTTCGTGCCCGACGAGCTTGTCATCAAGGCGCTGGCGGAAGCCGCGCGGCGTGGCGTGCGCATCCGCATCATCACGCCGGGGACGCTGATCGACACGGAGATGGTAAGGCGCGCATCGCGCGCGCGCTGGGGCAAGCTGCTTGAAGCAGGCGTTGAGATCTTCGAATACCAGCCGACGATGTTCCATTGCAAGGTGATGGTGGTCGACGACTTCCTGGTATCGACCGGCTCCACCAATTTCGATAACCGTTCTTTCCGGTTGAACGATGAGGCGAATCTGAATATCTACAATGCGGAATTCGCCGCGCAGATGCGTGCGGTATTCGAAAAGGATCTGGCAAAGTCGCGCCGCATTACGCTGGAACAGTGGCAGCAGCGGCCTCTGACAGAAAAAATAATGGAACACACGCTGTCGCTGTTCGGCGCGCAGCTATAGATACCAGGCGTTCACGACCGCCGGCGAGGATATCCCTCGGCGCTTATCCTTATCCATACCTTGTCTTTTTCTTCGTCGGTCATGAATACCCATTGCGATACTTCGGCGACGGTGCGTCCGCATCCGCGGCATACCTCGTCGAAGGTGGTCGAGCAGACGGCTACGCAGGGGGTGTCGGGGCGGTTGGGGCGGGAATTTTGCATGATCGGGCTTTCGGGAAACCCGCCCATCATAGGGGATAAGCCGCGCGAACACTACTGCCGCGCGATCTCGCGCTTGCTGCGTCCAAGCTTGCGCCACAGCGTGGTGCGGCTGATGCCGAGATGTTTCGCGGCGGCTTCGCGGTTGCCGTTGAATCGCGCAAGCACCTGCTCGATCGACTCAGCCGATTCGACCGGGCCGGGCGATAAGGGACTTGCCGTTGCGGTAGCGTGATTCAGTTCGGGAGCCACCGACACGAGAAATCCGGACGATAGGGCCTGCAATGGTTCGTCCGCGAGAAACAGGGCGACCCGTTCCATCAGGTTGCGCAGTTCACGTACATTTCCCGGCCATGAATACGCGCTCAGCACCGGCACACATGCGGCGACTTCGGCATGCAGGTTCGCATGCGGGCGCACGCCCAGCGCCGCCATCGCATTTTTCAGGCACCACTGCGCGAGCGTCACCAGATCCTCGGGCCGCTCGCGCAGGGGTGGCAGCGACATCCGCAGCACGCCGAGACGATAAAACAGGTCGGCGCGGAAGCGGCCGTCCCTGATGCGCTGATCAAGATCGCAATGTGTGGCGCTGATGATGCGGACATTGACCTGGATGGGGCGAGTGCCGCCGACCCGCACTACCTCGCGCTCCTCCAGCACACGCAGCAACCGGGTCTGCAGCGCAAGCGGCATTTCGCCGATCTCGTCGAGGAACAGTGTGCCGCGATTGGCCGCTTCGAACAGGCCCGCATGACCACCGCGCCGCGATCCGGTGAACGCGCCTTCCTCATGGCCGAACAGTTCGGATTCCAGGAGGGACTCGGCGACCGCTCCGCAGTTGATGGCGACAAATGGCTGATGCGCGCGCGCGCTTTCGCGATGAATTGCTTGTGCCGCGAGTTCCTTGCCAGTGCCTGTCTCGCCCTGTATCAGCACCGTCGCAGGCGACTTGGAAAACAATTCGATGGATCGACGTGCAGTCTGCATGACGGGCGAGTCGCCGCGTAAATCACCGAGTGCGTATTTCGCGCGATGGCTGTCCGCCACGGCCCGCCGCCGCCCGTGCACCGATTCAAGAGGAGTGAATTGCGCGATCTCCAGCGCCTCGACAAATGCTTGCCGCACGGATGTTTCGGAATAAACGAATATGCCCGCGAGTCCGGCCTCCTCGGCAAGGTCGGTCACCAGTCCGGCTCCCACGACCGCCTTGATGCCGTTGGTTTTCATCTCGTTGATCTGCGCGCGCGCATCCTCTTCGGTCACATAGATGCGTTGCATGATTTTCAGCCCGAAAGCGGCCTGGAATTCGGCCAGTTCCGGCATCGTTTCCTGATAGGTAATCAATCCGATCTCGGATGAAATCCTGCGCGCGCGAGCCAGGGCCTGCATCACGTCGAAGCCGGTGGCCTTGGCGATGACCACCGGGATCGATAGCCGGCTTTTCAGATATGCGGCATTCGATCCGGCCGCGATCACCGCATCGCATCGTTCATTGGCGAGCAGTTCCCGGATATGGCTGACCGCGTCTTCGAAACCGAGACGGATCGGCGCTATCGTCGCACGCTCGTCGAATTCAGGCGTAATGTCACGGAAAAGATCGGACAGGCGCGAGATGGCTACCGTCCAGATGACGGGCTTTTCTGTATTTTCGACAAGGCGGGAAGGATTGCGGCTCATGTTTCACCCAGTGTTTCACCGTTTCAAATGTAACATAGGATGAAACATGCCAGCGCTTCTCCCCATGGGTCATCCTTTCCAGGTTGCTTGCAGGTGCCTGAGTGGAAACATTTATTTGTCGCGTGTATCGGTGCGATTCAATATTGGGTTGCATCGGTTCGCATGGCACGATGGTTGCAGACGAGATGCCCCGACATGTCACTGAAACACTACGATTCACGGACTACTACGGAGCAGGAAAGGTACACACTATGAATCCCAATTCCCCGGGGGCCGCACTACGACAAGCGGTGGAAGAAGAATCCCCGTTGCAGGTGATCGGCGCAATCAACGCCAACCATGCCCTGCTTGCGAAGCGCGCAGGCTTCAGGGCGATCTACCTTTCCGGCGGCGGCGTCGCTGCCGGCTCCCTTGGCTTGCCTGACCTCGGCATTTCAAATCTCGACGATGTGCTGACGGACGTTCGCCGTATCACCGATGTCTGCGATCTGCCGTTGCTGGTCGACGCGGACACGGGGTTTGGCGCCTCCGCCTTCAATGTCGCCCGCACGGTCCGCTCGATGATCAAGTTCGGCGCCGCCGGAATGCATATCGAAGATCAGGTGGGCGCGAAGCGTTGCGGCCATCGTCCCAACAAGGAGATCGTCGGCAAGCAGGAGATGGTGGACCGCATCAAGGCCGCCGTCGATGCGCGCACCGACGAGAACTTCGTGATCATGGCACGCACCGATG
>JAQGLQ010000036.1 GCA_028292785.1 Noviherbaspirillum sp.
CGCTGTGGGACGACCCGATGCTGGCGCGCAGCGACGAGCAGGCGCATGCATTGGCCTCGGCGCTGGGCGGCGCGCGCGCGATCGTCATGCGCGGCAACGGCGCGGTATGCGTCGGCGCGAACATCGAAGAGGCTGCATGCATGGCCTATCTGCTGGAGGATGCGGCTTCGGTTGAACTCGATGTCCTGCAGGTGAGAAATGGCGGCGCAGATGAGGCCGCCATCTATACGCAGGAGGAAGTGCTGGCGCGTGCGGTTTCCACCGGCGGGCTGTTCGAGCGGATGTGGGACTTTCTGACATATGGAGACCCGGAACGGTAGACCCGCCGCATAGGCATGTGACTGATACGAGCGGCCGGAGAGCCTGCGCGAGCCCGAAAAAATTCGATCCACGGAACGAGAGGAAGACGATGAACTCACCTCGAGGTCACGATGCAGCGCCGGAGCTTCACGCCGCTCCCCCGAAAATCAGGATCCAGAATCTGGTCAAGCAGTTCTCGACCAGGGAAGGCGTATTCACGGCGGTCGATGACGTGTCAATCGATATTCATGCCGGCAAATTCTTTACCATCGTAGGGCCCAGCGGCTGCGGCAAGACCACCTTGCTGCGCATCGTCGCCGGCCTGGAGGCGGCCAGCAGCGGCACGGTTGAAGTCATGCATGGAGGCGGCGGCAAGCCGGTCAACTCCATGATCTTCCAGGGCGACTCGATCTTTCCCTGGATGACCGTGTGGGATAACGCCGCGTATGGCCTGAAGATGCGCGGGGTGCCCGATGCCGAGATCCGCGACACCGTCAGCCATTATCTGGACCGCACCGGACTCGGCAGATTCAAGAGCGCATACCCGCATCAGCTGTCCGGCGGCATGAAGCAGCGAGTATCGATCGCGCGGGCATTCGCCAACGATCCCGAAATCTTTCTGATGGATGAGCCGTTCTCCGCGCTCGATGAACAGAACAAAACGTTGCTGCAGGAAGAATTGCTGCGTATCTGGGAAGAGAGCAAAAAGACCGTGCTGTTCATCACCCATAGCGTCGACGAAGCCGTCACCCTGAGCGACCACATCATGATCATGACGGCGCATCCGGGGCGCGTGAAGACCATCATCGACGTGCCCTTCCCCCGTCCGCGCGATGTGCTTGAACTGCGCGCCCGCAAGGAGTACGGGGATCTGGTCTATCGCATATGGGGCTACCTGCGCGAGGAAGTGCAGCAAGCGAAGGCGCAGGAAGAGATGGCCAAGGAGAAGTGACGGGAATTTTTACCCTGCTGTGGAAGGAAGAGGAACCCCGGGTCGTGCCGCGCAAGCCGGAACGACAGGTCCGGATCATATAGGCAGTACTACAATAACGAGGAGACACCTGTGAAACTGAAGCTGACAAGCAAGCGCATGACGAGCGCATTCGTGGCATTCACCGCACTGACCCTGGGAAGCGGGGCAGTCATCGCACAGACCACCGTCAACATCGGCGTCATCGGCGCCACCAGCGATGCGGCTTTTTATATCGCCGACCGCAAAGGCTACTTCAAGGCCGAAGGGATCAATGCCAACATTATCAACTTCACCAACAGCGCGCAGATGGTGGCGCCGCTAGGAGCGGGACAGCTCGATGTAGCCGCCGGCGCTACCGCGGCGGGCCTCTACAACTCAGTCGGCCGCGACATCGATATGAAGATCGTCGCCGACAAGGGCTCGATGCCGCCGGGATACGGTTACATGCCGCTGCTGGTCAGGAAGGACCTGATCGACAGCGGCAAGTTCAAGAGCATGAAGGACATGAAGGGACTGAAGGTGGGCAGCCAGTCGCCCGGCGGCGCCGCTCTGTCCACGCTGAACGAAGCGCTCAAGCAGGGCGGCGTTGCGTTCAAGGATGTCAATCTGGTGTACATGGGTCATTCGCAGCTCGCATTGGCGCTGCAGAACAAGGCGCTCGACGCTGCCTTCGTCACCGAGCCGAGCGCCACCCGCGCGCTGCAGAATGGCTGGGCGGTGAAATTTGCCGACGGCGATGCGGTGTATCCGGGCCAGCAACTGGCGGTAGTGCTGTACGGCGGCCATTTCATCAAGAGCAAGCCGGACGCGGCCAGGAAAGTAATGCGCGCCTACATCCGCGCCGCCCGCGACTATAACGATGCGCTGAAGGACGGCAAGTTGATCGGTCCCAATGCCGACGAGATCATTTCCATCCTGGTGCAATCGACCTCGGAGAAGGATGCGAAGATCTACAAGGAGATGATCGCCAACGGTACCAATCCCGATGGCAAGGTCGATGTCGCGAGCATCAAGAAGGACTACCAGTTCTTCAAGGAACAGGGATTGCTGACCGCCGATGTCGATGTCGACAAGGTGGTGGATAATTCGTTTGCGGAAGCGGTGGTGAAGGAACTCGGGCCGTACAAGAAGAAGCAGTAAGGAGATAGATGGACGGCATGCCGGGGGAAGACGCCCGGTAGCCGGATACGATAAGAATTACAAGCATGTCTAGGAGCACATAAGTGAACCAGTTTTTGAATTTCATCAACGGCGCCTTCGTCGCGTCGCAATCGGGCAAGACCTTCAGGAACATCAACCCCGTCAACGGAACCCTGGTGGGCATGGTGTCGGAGGCCGGCAGACCTGAAGTCGACGCGGCGGTTGCCGCCGCGCGCGCGGCGATGCAAGGGCCGTGGGGCAAGCTCACCGTCGCACAGCGCGTCGATCTGCTGTACGGCGTTGCCAATGGCATCAACCAGCGTTTCGACGATTTCCTGGAAGCGGAGATTGCCGATACCGGCAAGCCGCATCATCTCGCATCGCACCTCGACATTCCGCGCGGCGCGGCCAATTTCAAGATCTTCGCCGACGTGGTCAAGAACGTGCCGAACGAGTTCTTCGAAATGACCACGCCCGACAACAAGACCGCGCTGAACTACGCCCTGCGACGTCCGAAAGGCGTGGTTGCGGTGATCTGCCCGTGGAATCTGCCGCTGCTGCTGATGACGTGGAAAGTCGGTCCCGCGCTCGCATGCGGCAACACGGTGGTGGTCAAGCCGTCGGAGGAAACGCCGGCGACGGCGACGCTGCTGGGCGAGATCATGAACGAGGTCGGCGTGCCGCCCGGCGTGTACAACGTGGTGCACGGCTTCGGGCCTGACTCGGCCGGCGAATTCCTGACCACGCATCCGGGCGTGAACGCGGTGACCTTCACCGGCGAAACACGCACCGGTGCCGCCATCCTCAGGGCGGCGGCCGACGGCATCAAATCGACCTCGATGGAACTCGGCGGCAAGAATCCCGCAATCGTGTTCGCGGATGCCGACATGGACGCGGTGATGGCCGGCCTCAAGCGCTCGGTATTCGAAAACGGCGGCCAGGTCTGCCTCGGCACCGAGCGCATCTATGTGGAGCGCCCGGTTTTCGACGAGGTGGTGGAGCGATTGAAAAAGGCGGCGAGCGAACTGGTTGCCGGCGATCCGCACGACCATCACACCACGCTTGGGCCGCTGATTTCGCAGGAACATCGGGACAAGGTGCTGTCGTTCTACAAGCTTGCGAAAGACGAAGGCGCGCGCGTGGTATTCGGCGGCGGCATCCCCAGGATGCCCAAGGAGTTCGAGGGCGGCTCGTGGATCGAACCGGCCATCTGGACCGGACTGCCGGAGTCCTCGGCCGTGATACAGCAAGAGATTTTCGGGCCATGCTGCCACGTCACCCCCTTCGATAGCGAAGAGGAGGCGGTACGCATGGCGAACGATACGCCCTACGGCCTGGCTGCCTCGGTATATTCGACCAATATCAATCGAGCCCACCGCGTCGCGGCGCAACTCGAAGTCGGCCTGTGCTGGGTCAACAGCTGGTTCCTGCGCGATCTGCGCACGCCGTTCGGCGGGTCGAAGATGTCCGGAATCGGACGCGAGGGCGGCGTGCATTCGCTCGAGTTTTATACCGAGCTGCGTAACGTCTGCGTGAAGCTGACGGATTGATACGCTAAGACGACTTTAATTAACTTACCCTCAAGGAGATACCATGCCGATCGTACAAATTCAGATGCTCGAAGGACGCGACGAGGAAAAAAAGCGCCAGCTCATCGCCGCCGTCACCGACGCGATTTGCGAAACCCTATCGGCGGCCCCCGAGTCGGTGCGCGTTGTGTTGCAGGAAGTGCCGAAAGCGCATTGGGGCACGGGCGGCAAGACGATGAAGGAACTCGGCAGATAAGTTCTTTATGCGGATCGCGGCGGTACGCCGCGGTCCGCTCAGGCCAGATGGCTTCGGGCAGAGGCAGCGACTGCCATTATGCGGCTTTGCACGCTTTCCTGCCTTTCGTCGTCCAGTTCCATGATCAGCTCGCGCATTCTGGCTGCGGTGACGCTCCATGAAGTGCGGGAAAGCTTTTCCCGCATCAGGCGCACCATCTTCTGCCGTTCCCCATCGGACAATTGCAGTGCCTTTTCGCATGCCGCGATGAATTCGGAAGGCGTCGCGGCGATGGCAACCACGTCGCTATGCATGTCCACCACATCCTTCACCGGTGTGCTGACAATGGGCAGTTCGGCCGCCATGTATTCAAGCGACTTGGTCGGGCTGATGAAGCGCGTCGATTCGTTCATCGCGAAAGGCATCAGGCAGACATCCCATCCTGCCAGGAAGCGCGGCAGGTCGGAATATGCCTGGTGTCCCATGTAATGAATGTTTGGCGCCTGCGGCAATGTCTTCGGATCGATTTTCACCACCGGGCCGACCAGCACGATATGCCAGTCGGGTCGACTGGCGGCCAGTTGCGCCACCAGGTCGGCATCGAAGCGCTCATCGATGACGCCGTAAAAGCCTAGCCGCGGGTGCGGGAGCGCGCGCTGCGCTTCGAAATCGGCATTGCGCTCGAGAGCTTGCCTGAAATGATCTATATCGACGCTGCTCGGAAAGCAATGGACATCCGGATGCCGATGCTTTTTTGCGTCGTACAAACTGGGTCCGCCGGTGAAAACGATATCGGCCCGCTTCAGCAAAGCTTCTTCGCGCTGCACCAGTTGCGGCGGCGGATTCTTGAAGGCGGAAAGCTCGTCCATGCAATCGAAGACCACCACGGATGGCTCGAGTTCGTCGAGCAGCGGCAATGCCATCGGCGTATAAAACCAGACGACCGGGTCCTGGTGCTCTTCTCCGAGTTCGCGCACCATCCCGCGCAGATAGGGGAGGTGATCGTCATGGAAGCCGGGTGCTTCGACGGGCGTCGAAGGCCTGCAGACCGTCAGGTTGGGAACAGGGGTGGAGACGGTCAGCGCGGGTTCGCCCTGCTGAAACACAGGCTCCTCGAAAAAGACGATGCGATAGTGTTCGGCCAGTCTCGACAGGAGATGCTGCGGTCGCTGATAAACGAAATCCCACCGCAGGTGGGAAAACACGATGATGGTTGGCATGCAGACTCCAAGGTTAAATTGAACTTCTCCGCCGGCGACACACCGTCCCCGCGGCGAGTGGAAAGTCACGGTATGGCACGACGTGCGTGCATCCGCAATCCCGGACTGCAGTGAGTTTGCCAGTGCGTCAGCAAGGAAGTCGGTCGGACAGATTACAGGAGCAGGCATCATCGGCTTGCGAAGCCGGGACAGGACAGCGGTCGCGGTCCATCCAAGGGTGATGCTGATTCCTCCTGCAGCAGACATAGGATAACCGTTTGGCGATGCAGCATATTGACGGGAGCCAAATGGTCTCGGATTTGCATCCGACAGGTTTAATGGCTGGCATTGCGTTCTATAGCGTGGAAACGGACACGCCGTCAGCGCTGTCAAATCGCGCCGCGGAGAGGGCTCAGCAATTCGATCGCAAGAGCCGCCCGCTTTGCTTCCCGGTAGGTTGCATAGGTTCTTTCTCCGGCCAGGCGAATGCCGTTCGCCTGCCTGAACACCAGCCAGCCGTCCGCGTCGGGCAGGACATAGACACCGTCGCCGCTATCGTAGGTCTTGAATACGCGCGCGTATGGCAGTTCGATGCTGTCGGCCCAGGCATTGAATGCCGAGCGAGGGATGGTGAAAAGCGTTCCGACCCGCGACCAGTCGCCGCCCAGCCAGGTCCGGACCGCCTCCGGGATCCTGCCCTTGATGATGGCCTCGAGTTGCGATTCCGGATTCATGATTGACCCTTTCATACAAGATGCGCCGATCTGCCGACCAGCGGGACATGCTATAGCGCTCCTGCGCCCGACCGCACGTCGATGCCTATTCGTGGAATGGAAAGTGTTTGCGGTTTAGCAATGGGTTTCTGCATCGATAGATTAATCTGATTTCATTCCCTGCTGAAGGCGACGTAATCCTGCTTGCGGTGTCCCAAGGAAATTCGTTTGCGGCATGACGTCCATAGCTCCTGACTGGCGGTATTCAACATGCGTTATTTAAAGTTTGCATTCCTGAGCTTGCTGCTGACCGGCTGCGGAACCGTTAATTCCGTACGGTACGATACGCCGCTGCCGAGCACGACATCGTTCGAGTTCAAGGATGAACGCTCGCCTGAGGCACGCCACTCCAAACAGGCCAAGAGTCACAATGGGAAGATGGTTTACTTCGGCGACGACAACCTGAGTCCTCCCGGGCCGGAATTGCTGAAGGCGGCGCTGGAGTCCCGTCTGCATGCGGCGCTGAAAGGCAAAACCGTCTCGTTGAAAGAATTCACGGTATTTGTGTATGACGTTACCATGCCCCCCGAAGGCGATCGCCAGAAAGCGGCGGCATCCACTCCGGGCGGATATGCGGCGGCTCCGTTCGCCGGTTTGTTCCTCGGCGGTTTCGAGCGTGCGCGCAGCGACAAGGTCGTGCGCGTTCTGATTCGCGGCAATGTCGACCGCGCTGAATTTTCCACCACGTCGTCGGATACCTATCGCGGCCGCATCAGCGAGCGGGATGTGCAGGCGACCTTGTCCAAAGCGCTTGAAAAAGCGACGGTCGTGGTGCAGCAGACAGTCGTAAAGCGATGAATTCCTTAGCGTATAGGCCGTATGCATCGTTCCCTGTATTCGATAGCTGCTTGGTTCATGCTGTTTTCCGCTCAAGCCCTTGCATGCGACCCGAAGCGCGCGGAAGAATTCTCCGACTTTTTCGCCAGCTTTCTCGAGGACAAATCCTTCGCGGTCAGCCGCACGACTTATCCCTCTGCCATCGTTCGCTACGAATATCGCATCGAGGATGGAAAACAGCAGATCACGGAGAGCCGGCGCAAAATGAGCAGGGAAGACGATATGCGTTTTCCGGGACTCGGTGAATACATGAAGTCGATCGGACTGGAAGCCAGGGTACAGGAAATCTCGACGAATGAAGCGGTCATGGAAATATTCAAGACAGGCAATACGGGCCTGCTCACTTATCATTTCTCACTGAATCGCGGCTGCTGGTTTCTGCGCGAGATTCAAAACCACTCCCTGTGAGCGCTTATCCGCTAAGCTTCCGCGATATCGCAAAGAGTGAAAACATGTGTTTCCATCCCGATCCTTTTCTTGTCGTGGTTGAACCGGGCGGACTTGTGTTCGAAGCGACGGATTCACTGGTTTTGCTCGAGGCAGCACGGCTCGCGCATGTGGTCTTGCCTAGCTCCTGCAGAAACGGGACATGCCGGGAATGCATGTGCCGGCTGAAAAGCGGACGGGTAAGGTATCGGGTCGAGTGGCCCGGTCTGACGCCGGAGGAAAAGTTGGAGAACTATATTCTGCCGTGCGTTGCGGTTCCCGAAAGCGACCTTGTCATCGTGGCGCCACGCGCGAGGACTCCGGGCTGAAGGTACTAAAAATTATCTGGTAATTTTTACGAGAAATCGCTGTCGTACGGATTTTTTAAAACTCGTTTGACCAACAACGGTGAGCGCTATGCCCCCGGCTCAATGCCGGACGTCCGTGTAAAAAAAGGAAATACTCATGACCCGAAAAACCCTTTCCCAAGAGGAAATACAACAGTACATTCAGGTTCGCGTGAATTATCTGCGCGAAGTCCAGGAAGATAATGTGGAGCTGCACATTCCCATGCCCCACCGGCGCCAAGCCGATGCCGACGGCTGTAACTGGGGAATGGACAGGTTTGAGGGAGAAAAAGCATATGAACCCGATATCCGCGGGATCGTGCAGGAGGCGCAGAAAAAGTTCAATCTGCCTGATGTAGCTTGATAAAAATCATAGCGCGCATTCCTTTCCGTAGTGGACTGTAAAACCTTGTTTACCTTTAGAGGTAGCGACGGTTAAACATGTCTGAGGCAGCGCGGTGCACATCATTCCGAAGTGGATAGTCAAAAAAGAAAAGATCGATGGAAAGGTCTGGTATTCGATCTATCGACGCTGGCTTTGGATGACGAAATTTTATGGGCGGTTCAGTACGAAGGATGAAGCGCTGAACAAGCTGCAGGCAATTTTTAATCGGAAGAAACTGCAGGAGTCATAGAGCGATGGCGCGGGCAGGTGGTTTTTGCTTTTTTACCGCTGCCGGAACGATTATTCTCGTTACTCTTTATTCCACCCTGCGGGACCACCGCGGAATATCTGCGAATCCGCTGGCATGAAAGTTCGCATATCCGGCTCCCAGCGGAAGCGTTCGACTGTAATGCGGGATGGCGTTGTGTGTATTACATTGAAGGAGTTTGTTTCTCCTCTGCCGCGCGTGGAAGTTGCGGTACCCGCCTGCACGAAAAGGGAGGCGTAACCTCCTACCTTGTAGCGCGTTGCGGTGCTGCCGGCATGGCTGACATGAATGTGGCCTGCAAGTAAAATATCGACGCGGCAAGCCGAAAACATCGTCATTGCGGTCGAGGCGCTCCTGGCCAACGCGTCTTCGACGTACTGCTCCGGCAGATCGAACGGGTGATGCGTTACCACGATCTTGACTATCTTCTCATCGACGGGACACAGGCGCCGGCGAACCGTCTCGATCTGCGCATCGTCCATCCATCCATTCTTGATAGTCAGTGAGCGTGCAGTATTGATTCCGACGACAGCGATTTCGTCATCGAGATAGAAGGGCGTCAGGTCGGAAGAAATGTATTTCAGATATTTCGACAGCGGCCTGCCGAACCGGCTGAATAAATTATGGAGCGGTACATCGTGATTGCCCGGAACTACGATCTGGGGCTTGGGCAGGGCATCGAGAAAGCGGCGTGCGTCCTTGAATTGCCCTGAGCGCGCACGTTGCGTAAGGTCGCCGGATACGACAACGACATCCGGCGCGATTCTGTGAACGAGTTCAATGAGCGGCGTGATGATCGCTTCATCAATGCGCCCGAAATGGAGATCCGACAGATGTACGAGTGTACGCATTGGTTCCTCGCTAAATAATTCCCCCGTAAGGATTTCCGGTGGT
>JAQGLQ010000037.1 GCA_028292785.1 Noviherbaspirillum sp.
ATGCGAACGCTGAACTCGACACGATATCGATGCGTGCATTTTGAAGCGATCCGGGTTCCCTTGCGGTGGCCCGGATCGTATTTGGCACTTCTTACGTTTTATTAGAAGCTGTGGTCGAGGCCGACGACGAGTTGAGTCATGTCCTGACCTGCGACAACTGCGGAACCTCCGGCAGGATTAACGTTCTGCCTTGTCAGGTTGTTGTAGTTCGACGACCGGCCGTTACGCATGTGTGTACCGTACGCAAAGAACGCGGTGCGCTTGGACAGGGCGTAGGTGCCACCGAGGATAGCCATCTGACCCTTCAATCCCGTTGTGCTGCAAGCGGTGGTAACCAGTGTGCAACTTCCCGCATTGGCTTGGCCGTAGGATGCCGCCAGAGTGAAGGGGCCGATGATATGCTCAGCGCTCAACGCCCAGGTGGTCGTCTTGTACTCTCGGAACGACCCAGCTGGCGCAGCACCGCTCTCGTCGTAGTCCAGACGGGCAACGTTCGCTTCAACGCGCGTGGCCGGCGTGATCTTGTACTGGCCGGTCAGGCGGGTCGCCGTGTCCTTGGATTCACGCCCCGCCAAAGCTGCGGCCGCAACGCCGAGGTTGGTCGAACCGCCGAAACGATCATTGTGGACTTCGTGCGCCAGAGCGACGTAGAACGGACCGCCTTCATATTTGCCGCCGACGGCGAACAGGCTACCCCTGTTGAAATCACCGGCGGTTTCGCCGAGCGCGTAGTTCGCCATGAACTGGAATCCGCCGTAATCGGCCGACTCGTAGCGAATGTTGTTGTTCACGCGCTCGTGGAAGCGGGCGGCGTTGCTGCCTGCACCGAAGCTCGCCTTGGACAGGATATAGCTCAGCGACGGAGCGTTTCCGCTTGCAAGGCCGCGGGGGAAGCTCAGGCGATCGCCCAGGCTCTTGTACACGGTATCCATGTTACCCAGCTTGATCGTGCCGAAACCGCTGGAGAGGCCGACGAATGTATCCTGGTCGAACAGGGTGTTAGCGGTGTTCAGCGCGCCGGTATCAACGCCGAAGGAGCCTTCGAGCTGGAAGATCGCCTTCAGGCCGGAGCCGAGATCTTCAGTGCCGCGGAAGCCGATGCGCGAGTTGGACGACTCCATGAGAACCACGTCGCGGTTCGCGCGTTGCGCTGCAGTGGCTGTTGTCGTCAGCGAGCTGACTGCGCCGGTGCCGGGGGCTGTCGCGCCATACACACGTGCGCTGTTGATCTGGGGATAAAGTTTGCCGTAAACGGTGACGCTCGTTTGAGCCTGGGCCGCAAGCGGCAGCGTGAGAGCCGCACCAACTGCGACGGCAAGTACCTTCTTTTTCATCTACGTCTCCTCTGATGTGGGGATGTTTCAATTCGTTTATGCGTTCGATATCGATCTTGTAGGCACCGAACGCCGGGCTGGAATGCTGCTGGTTCGCCCGTGTTTATTGAATATTTATTAAGCAATCGCGTTGGCCGAGTCTCCTATCCCTTTAATACCGTTGTCGAAATCTGCTATTGGTATATTTACAGCATACTGAGTATTACTAAGCGAATATTACGACAGATTGGGACACGGACAAAGTTCCACGTTTCAATGTGTGTGTTTAATTCTACAAGTTGCTTCAACGTAAGGAATTTGGAGCCCGTGTTGCTTCCATCTAAATTGTCTTCGAAGGCAGGGCTCCGGCTTCGCCTTCTGAATAACGCCGGCCCCTCTGAAAAATCCCATGCGCAGGAAACGCGCTTCGCGTCGGCATGACACTCGGCTCATGCGGACGGCAGCAGGATGTTGATGGCCTTGGTCTGCGTGTAGCTCAGGAGTTCCTCCAGCGACTCTTCGCGGCCGATGCCGGAGTTCTTGTAGCCGCCGTAAGGCACGCCCTTGTAATGCGCGCCCACGCCGTTGACCCACACATAGCCGACCTGCAGGCGCTGGGCGGTGGTCAGCGCCGTGTTGATGTTTGCGCTCCAGAGCGACGCGGTCAGGCCGTATTCCACATTGTTCGCCATGGCGATCGCCTGTTCCGGATCGGACCACCGCATCACCGAGAGGATCGGGCCGAACACTTCCTCGCGCGCGATGCGCATGTCGGGCGTGACGTCGGCGAACACCGTCGGCTCGACCCAGTATCCGCGCTCGAATTCCGCCCCGGCCGGCCGCCCTCCTCCCGCGACCAGGCGCGCGCCGCCGGTTTTGGCGACGTCGATATAGGTCAGCGCGCGGTCGTACTGGACTTTCGAATTCATCGGCCCGGTCTGCGACGTCATCAGCCTGGGATCGCCGATCCGGATGCTCTTGACCCGTGCGACCACCTCTTCGAGGAATTCGTCGTAGATGCTGTCGTGCAGCATGAGCCTGCTGGTCGATCCGCAGGATTGGCCCTGCCAGGCGAAATTCATGCCGCTGATCGCCGCCGCCTTCGCGCTTTCCATGTCGGCGTCGGGAAAGACGATCAGGGGATTCTTGCCGCCGAGTTCCAGCGTCACATGCTTGATGCAGGTATCGGCCGCGGATTTCTGGATCAGCCGGCCGGTGCCGGGCGATCCGATGAAGGCGATGCGCCGGATGTCCGGATGACGCGCGATCGCGTCGCCCGCATCGCGACCCCAGCCGGTAATGATGTTCACCACACCGGGCGGCAACACATCGCGGCAGATTTCGGCGAGGATAGCGGCCGACAGCGAACTGGTTTCAGGCGGCTTGATGATGACCGCGTTGCCGGCCATCAGGGCGCCAGCGGTGCGCGCGACGGCGAACATGATGGGATGGTTGAACGGCACAATGCGGGCCACCACGCCATACGGCTCGCGCACGGTCATGTGGATGTTGTTTCCGGGCGTGGCCGGAATGGTTTCACCCTTCATTTCGTAGCCGAGGCCGGCGTAATGCTCTAGCGTCCATACGGCGTTGGCGAGGTCGCCCTTGAGCGAGCTGACCGTGTTGCCGGTGTCGGCAACTTCGACTTCCAGGATCTCGTCGGCGCGGGCAGTGAGACGGCGGCCGAGTTCGCGCAGCAGGGCGGCGCGGCCTTCGATGCCGAGGCCGCGCCAGGCCGGGTAGGCCTTCAGTGCGGCTTTGGCGGCGCGGTCCACATCTTCGGCATTGCCGGCCGGGACATAGCCGATGATCTCTTCGGTAGCAGGGTTCACCGACTCTATCCATGCGCCGCCGGCGCTTTCGACCAGTTCGCCGCCGATCAGCATGCGTTGTCTGTTGGTGCGGTCCAGTTTCATGTTGTCTGCCTTTCTGTATTTTTTATGGGTGGGTGCGGGTGCCATCCTGCGGGGATGCGAATCACTGGAACCGAATCTTCCTCTCCTTCACCACGCGCGCCACCTGTTCCGCATCCTCGCGCAGAATCCGCGTCGCATCCTCCGGACTGCTCGCCACCACGTCGAGCCCGAGTCCTTCCAGATTCGCGACCGCCTTCGGCTGCGCCAGTACCTGCTTCAGCGCCGCATTGACCTTGCCCACGATGTCGGGCGGTGTACCGTGCGGCGCGAGCACCGCCATCCACGAACTCCTCTCGTATCCGGGCACGCCTGCTTCGGCCAGCGTCGGAATATCGGGGTACAGCCGCGAGCG
>JAQGLQ010000049.1 GCA_028292785.1 Noviherbaspirillum sp.
GCCGCATCGACACCCATTATGGCGAGCGCGAACGCGACTTCCAGGCGTACCGGCGCGGTCGTTACGTCGAGTTCAACCTGGTGTTCGACCGCGGCACGTTGTTCGGCCTGCAGTCGGGGGGACGCACAGAATCGATCCTGATGTCGATGCCGCCCATCGTCAAATGGCGCTATGATTGGAAGCCGGAACCCGGCAGCCCCGAAGCGAAGCTGTATTCCGATTTTCTGATTCACCGGGAATGGGTGTGACGCGGCGCTGCGTCGCCTTGCTGGGGGGAAGTTTCGATCCCGTGCATTACGGACATGTGGCGCTCGGCGGTTATTTCGCCAAGCTGCTTTTTCCGGATGAGCTGCGCATCATCCCCGCCGGAAATCCCTGGCAGAAAAATCCGCTGAGGGCGAGCGCCGCGCACCGCATCGCCATGATCAAGCTGGCATTCGACGGGCAGATCGTGCCCGTCAACATCGACACACAGGAGATCGAGCGGCAATCGGCAACCTATACGATCGATACCCTGCGGGCACTGCGCGCCGAGCTGGGGCCAGAGCCTTCGCTCGTCTTTCTCATTGGCGCCGATCAGCTGCGGCAACTGGACACATGGAAGGACTGGCGGCAGCTGTTCGATCACGCGCATATCTGTGCGGCTTCGCGGCCCGGCTTCGTCATGGACATGGCGCATGTGCCGTCGCAGGTCATGCGCGAGTTCAACAAGCGCTCCGCATCGCCTGACCAGATTCGCAATACTCCCGCGGGATTGATGTATTTCGCCGGCAATCTCGCCGTCGACATTTCCTCCACGGAAGTTCGGGCCGCGCTGCTGCGCGGGGAACAGCCGGACTCGCTGATTCCGGCGGGGGTGCTAGACTATATAAAATTACATCACCTTTACAGAAACTAATGGATATTAAAAAACTGCAAGCCCTCGTCATTGATGCCCTCGAAGACGTCAAAGGCCAAGACATTCGAGCATACGATACCGTCCACCTCACCAGCCTGTTCGATCGCATGGCCATCGCTTCCGGGACATCCAACCGCCAGACCAAGGCGCTGGCAGCATCGGTACGGGACAAGGTAAAGGAAAACGGCGGCACCGTCGTCAGCATCGAAGGTGAAGATACCGGCGAATGGGTGCTCGTCGATCTGGGCGACATGGTGGTGCATATCATGCAACCCGCGATCCGCGACTATTACCGTCTCGAGGAAATCTGGGGCGAAAAGGAAATCAAGGTCGGCGCGGCCAAGCGGATCTCCAAGCGCACCGCATCCGAGGACGTCGCGGAACAGCCAAGGAAAGTCTCGCGCCACCTGGCCGCGAGCCAGACCACCGTCGACGATGACGAGCCGAAGAAACCGGCGCGCAAGACATCGACCCGCTCCGCCGCAACGAAATCGGCCGCGAAGACCGCCCCTGTTCCGACCGGAAAAAAGGTGAAGGTCGCAGCGTCCAAGTCGGCTACCGCAGCGAAGAAAACCGCCGCCAAGCGCGCAGCGCCCAGATCCCGGCCCGCCAAGACGGACTGATCGCATCGCATGCAGCTCGTCATTGCCGCGGTAGGCCACAAGATGCCTTCCTGGATCGAGACCGGATTTGGCGAATACGCGAAGCGCATGCCTCCCGAATGCAGGATACAGCTCAAGGAAATCAAGCCGGTCGACCGCTCGGGCGGCAGAACGGCTGAAACGGTGATGGCGCAGGAACGCGTCCGCATCGAAAGCGCCATCCCCAAAGGTTCACGCATCATCGCGCTGGATGAACGCGGCAAGGATATCTCGACGCTCGAGCTTTCGCGCAATCTGACGCAGTGGCAACAAGACGGACGGGATGTTACATTCGTGATTGGGGGCGCGGACGGCCTGGATCCCGGTTTCAAGGCATCGGCCGAGCTGCTGCTCCGGGTATCGAGCCTGACCCTGCCCCACGGAATGGTGCGAGTGTTGCTAGCCGAACAACTCTACCGCGCCTGGTCTATAACGCAAAACCACCCGTACCATCGGGTTTAGCCAATTCCTCTCGCCAGGTACAACATTTTCATGAAGCCAGCCGATCACAAGATTTACCTCGCCTCAAAAAGCCCGAGACGGCGCGAGTTGTTGCGCCAGATCGGCATCGAATTCGAATTGCTTTTGCTGCGCGACCAGTCACCCCGTGGTCCGGAAGTCAACGAGGACGTGCATCCGGGCGAGAGAGCGGAAGATTATGTGGCCCGCGTGACGCGCGAAAAGGCCGAGTACGCAGCCAAGACGATGATGTGGCGCAGGCTGCCGATGCGGACGATACTGGCTGCCGACACCACAGTGGTCATCGATGGCCGCATCCTCGGCAAACCGACGGACGTCGATCAGGCCATCGAAATGCTGACTCTCCTTTCGGGGAACACGCATCAGGTACTCACCAGCGTCGCCGTGCATCGCGATGGAGAAATCTGGCAGACGACGCAGACCTCCGAAGTGACGTTCGCGCCCCTGCCCGAACAGACCATCCGGGCCTACTGCGCGACGTCGGAGCCTTACGACAAGGCCGGCGGCTACGCCATCCAGGGACTGGCCGCTGTCTTCATCAAGAGCATCGCCGGCAGCTATTCCGGCATCATGGGACTGCCGCTGCATGAAACAGCCGCACTGCTGAAGCAGGCCGGCGTTCCGAATCTATGAGCGAAGATATCCTCATCAACATCACGCCGCAGGAAACCCGGGTAGCCCTCATCCTGCAAGGTACCGTGCAGGAACTCCATATCGAGCGCACGCTCACGCGCGGCATGGCAGGCAATATCTATCTCGGCAAGGTGGTGCGCGTACTGCCGGGAATGCAATCGGCTTTCATCGATATCGGACTGGAGCGCGCCGCATTTCTGCATGTCGCGGATATCTGGGAAGCACGTCCGCACGACAACTCTTCGACGCCCCCCACGCCGATCGAAAAACTGCTGTTCGATGGCCAATCAATCATGGTGCAGGTCATCAAGGACCCGATCGGCACCAAGGGC
>JAQGLQ010000062.1 GCA_028292785.1 Noviherbaspirillum sp.
CTGTTCGGATCCGGTTCCGGCTCGACGATGATCTGAAACTTCACGCCGCGAATGAGCCAGCGCGGCTGGAACAACCGCGTGTAGCCATAACCGATGGTATCGAGCGGATGCGTGACCATGGTCAGCAGATCCTTGCTCAGTTTCCAGTCGGCCTGCTCTTTCTGCAATAGCGCCTGCTTGCATCGGAACAGTGCCTGCGCTCCCTCGCTGCCTTCGCCGGGGAACACGGACGCGAACCATACACGGGCATTGAGAATGCCCTCTTCCTTCATGACTTCCGGTGTCAGCGCGAACTGATGGGCGATGCATGTGCCATGCGCCGCTACGGCGGTGTTCTGATAGTGATACTTGACGTCCGACAGTTTGTTGCGTGACCAGTCTTTCGTGAACCGGATATTTCCGGAAAACAGGCGCGGATGATCCATGAAGAACCGGCCTACCAAGTCGTTGCCGTTACCGAGTCCGGCGGCCTGCACCTTGTTCGACGCGAGCAGCAGGCGCGGATTTTCGATGCCGCCGGTCGCCAGTACGAACAGCTTCGCCGACACCTCCATCTTGCGCCCCGTGAGCGTCGCGACCTGTATGCGGGTGACTGTGCGCGCCATACGATCGGTATCGATATTGGTGGCATTGGCATACAGGAAGACCCGCACGCGTGTCGAGCGCTTCAGTGTTTCCCGATACATCTTGCCGAAGCGCGCCGGCGGGCTGAACTGAGAGATCGTGTCCCTGACTTTGCCGGTGACGAGAGGAATACGCTTCACATCGGGACGGCCAATCGATTTTTCCCAGAACTCGGGATCGAAATTATTCGGGCCGAGTTTCAAGAGCGCGTGGGTGCGCTCATAGTAGGGCATCAATTCATTCAGATCGAAAGGCCAGCCGCTGTTGGCGATCCAGTCGCGCTTTTCGAAATCCCACGGATCCAGCGGACGGCACCATCCACCCCAGCAATTGCTGCTGCCGCCAAGATAACGGCTGCGGCTGCCGTCCGCGAAATTGTAGCGCCACTCGCCGACATCCTCACCCCGATACAGGTCCCGCGTCTCGTCGTCCGGATTGAATCCGCCGCTCTCGAGCAAACAGACATCGACACCCTGTTTATCGAGTTCCATCGCAAGCGTGATTCCCGCGACACCTCCGCCGATAATGCATACCGTCGTTTCGACAACGGACCCTTCTTCAACTCGTCTCGTATCGATAAACATTATTGTTGTTCGTCCCTTGGTTGACGTTTCCCTTGGCTTAACACTGCATTGGAACGCTGCGGATTCGACCGGCGGGGCATTCCATCGCACCGCGCCGGGATGGTTCCATCGCCACAAGAATATGTCTTCACCATATCAAGTTGGTTGCAGTAGTTGTATCGAGGATACGGTGAATACACGTCTGAAGCCTTGATATACATTAGGAAAGACTCAATACCGAAATGCTCGGCAGCGATTTCCGATTGCCGAAGCAGGTCTCAATGCGCTGCAGCTGCCTAAAATTTCAGCACCGCATCCGGTTTGGCGGCGAGGATGGCTTGCCGGAACTGATCCTGGATGCGTTGCAGCGCCTGCGCCGAGTCGCCCTCGAAGCGCATCACCACCACCGGCGTCGTGTTCGACGAACGCGCCAGCCCGAATCCATCCTCATACTCCACCCGCAAGCCATCGATCGTGATGACTTCCTGCGCCCCGGGAAAGCGCGCATCGCGCTGCAGCTTCTCGATCAGCGCCACATTCTCCCCTTCGGCCAGCTGCAGATGCAGCTCCGGCGTGCTGCTCGACTGCGGCAAGGCATTGAGCACCGCCGAGGGATCGTCCATGCGGCTGAGCAGCTCCAGCATGCGCGCGCCCGCATACAGTCCGTCATCGAAGCCGTACCAGCGATCCTTGAAAAACACATGCCCGCTCATCTCCCCGCCCAGCGGCGCCCCGGTCTCGCGCATCTTGGCCTTGACCAGCGAATGCCCGGTCTTCCACATCAGCGGCACCCCGCCATGCTTTCTGACCCACGGCCCGATATGGCGCGTGCACTTGACGTCGTACAGGATTTCGCGGCCCGGATGACGCTTCAGCACATCCTGTGCAAACAGCATCAGCTGCCGGTCCGGATAGATGATCTGCCCATCCTTGGTCACCACCCCGAGCCGGTCGCCGTCGCCATCGAACGCCAGGCCGATCTCGGCATCGGTGTTCTCCAGGCAACGGATCAGGTCTTGCAGATTTTCCGGATGGGCCGGGTCGGGATGATGGTTGGGAAAAGTGCCGTCGACGTCGCAAAACAGTTCGATCACTTCGCAGCCCATGCCGCGGTACAGGTCGCCGGCCACCGCGCCGGCCACGCCGTTGCCGCAGTCGACGGCGATCTTCATCGGCCGCGCCAGCTTGACATCGCCGATGATGCGCTCCAGATAGGCCGCGCGGATGTCGTGGGTGCGGTAGCTGCCCTCGCCTTTGGCGAAGTTGCCGCGCTCGATGGCATGGTACAGCGCCGTGATGGTGTCGCCATGGATGGCTTCGCCGGAGAGCACCATCTTGAAGCCGTTGTAGTCGGGCGGATTA
>JAQGLQ010000105.1 GCA_028292785.1 Noviherbaspirillum sp.
GCTGGTCACGCACGTGTTCCGGCGCGGCGACCAGTATCTCGATTCGGATGCGGTGTTCGGCGTACGTTCTTCGCTGATTGGCGACTGGGTGCGGCATGACGCCGGCACCGCGCCCGATGGAAGCACGATCGATACTCCGTTCTACACCCTGGATTTCGACTTCGTGCTGAATCGCGCGGGCAAGCCCGCATGATGATGAAGGAATTCACCTACAACAGCCAGCCGTCGCGCGTGGTGTTCGGCGTCGGCACGCTGCGGCACCTGGTGCGTGAAATCGACCTGCTCGGCGCGCGCCGCGCGCTGGTGCTGTGCACGCCGGGACAGCGCGCCGCCGCCGAACGGATCGCCGGCATGATCGGCGAGCGCTGCGCCGGGATTTTCGACGGCGCGATGATGCATGTGCCCATCGAAACCGCGAGGCAGGCGCGCGCGACCGCGGCCCGCCTGAACGCCGATTGCGCGATCGCGATCGGTGGCGGCTCGACCACCGGTTTGGGCAAGGCGATCGCGCTCGAATCGGCGCTCCCCATCCTGGCCATCCCGACCACCTATGCCGGCAGCGAAATGACGCCGATCTACGGGATCACCGAAGGCGGCTTGAAAAAAACCGGGCGCGACATGCGCGTGCTGCCGAAAACCGTCATCTACGATCCCGATCTGACCCTTGGCCTGCCGCCCGGCCTGTCGGTGACCAGCGGCATCAACGCGATCGCCCATGCCGCCGAAGGTCTGTACGCGGCGGACACCAATCCCATCATGTCGCTGTTTGCCGAAGAAGGCATACGCGCGCTGGCGCAGGGCCTGCCCAAGGTGATAGCCAATCCTCGCGATCCCGACGGCCGCACGCAATGCCTGTACGGCGCATGGCTGTGCGGCACGGTGCTCGGCAGCGTCGGCATGGCGCTGCATCACAAGCTCTGCCATACGCTGGGCGGCAGCTATAACCTGCCGCATGCGGAAACACATACCGTGGTGCTGCCGCATGCGCTGGCCTACAACGCCGCCGCCGCGCCGCAAGCCATGCAGCGTATCGCCGCTGCCCTGGGCGCGCCCGATGCGGCGCAGGGCGTGTACGATCTCGCCGCATCGCTGGGCGCGCCCATCGCGCTGAAAGACATCGGCATGCCCGAACAGGAACTGGATCGCTGCGCCGATATCGCGACGCAGAACGCGTACGCCAACCCGCGAGCCATCGAGAAAGCGGCGATTCGCGCTTTGCTGGACAATGCATATCGTGGAGCACGGCCGCCCGCCATGACGGCGTAGCCTCATCAATCAAAAAAAATGCAAAGGAGACACATGGATACCGCATTCGAACACAAGCTGCGCATCGCGGAGGTAGTGCAGAACTGGGCCTTGTGGCGCGACGCCGGCTTCTGGGACCGCTTCGCCACTGTCTGGCATGACGATGGCTGGATGTCGGCCACCTGGTTTCAGGGTCCCGCTTCCAAATTCATCGACGTCAGCCGCATGGGCTTCGAAAAGGGCGTGTCCATTCTCCATTTCCTCGGCGGAACCAGCGTCGTCCAGAACGGCAAGCGCGCCATCGCGCAAACCAAGATGACGATCAGCCAGCGCGGCGAAGCCGACGGCGTGGCGGTGGACGTACTGTGCACCGGCCGCTTCTATGATTTTTTCGAACTGCGCAATATCGCCGGCAAGGATGAATGGCGCATCGTGCGGCGCCAGCCCATTTATGAAAAAGACCGCATGGATCCGCTCGATCCATCGGCGACGCTCAAGCTGGACCAGGATCTCAAGCAATTCCCCAAGGGATATCAGCACCTGGCTTACCTGCAGAGCCGACTCGGATTCAAGATCAAGCGCGACATGCCGGAGCTGACCGGGCCCGTGGTGCAGGCGCTTTACCGGCGCGGCGCGAAATGGCTGGCGGGCGACCCGTCGGCATTCGACGAACCTCCGGTGGAGGCGGGACTCTGATCCAAAGAAAGCCGCGTATTTCCTGAGCGGCACGCAGGCCGCGTTTCTACCGGCCTGCGTACCGCGCCACGTCACATTCACCGCATCGACGAATCATGAAAAAAGACCTCAACATCATCATCGCCGGAGCCGGGCTTGGCGGCCTGACGGCGGCCGCATGTCTGCTCAAGAAAGGTTTCCGCGTCCGCATTTATGAACAGGCCGAAGCGCTCGGCGAAATCGGCGCGGGCATCCAGAGCAGCGCCAACGCGGTCAAGGTGTTGTACGACCTCGGCTTGCGCGAGGAACTCGACAAGGTAGCGGTGCGTCCGCAGGCATTCGAGTTCAGGCGCTTCAATACGGCGGAACTGATGCACCGGATTCCGCTCGGCGAGCAGCACGAAAAGGCATTCGGCGCGCCTTATTTCCATCTGCACCGCGCGGATTTTCATGCGGTGCTGGCGCGCAAGGTGCTCGAATTCGATCCCGGCTGCATCGAGCTCAACGCGCGGGCGGCAGGCTTCGAGGAATCGTCCGCCGGCGTCACGCTGAAGCTGGCCGACGGCCGGCGCATCGAAGGCGACGTGCTGATCGGCGCGGACGGCATCAAGTCGGTGATCCGCTCCGCGATCCTCGGCGAAACGCCGGTGACCTATACCGGCGATATCGCATGGCGCGGCGTGGTGCCGGTGGAACGCCTGCCCAAAGACATCATGGAAACCGTCTCGACCGTCTGGTGCGGACCGAAGAAGCACGCGGCCATGTACTACCTGCGGGCCGGCACGCTGATGAACTTCGTCGGCCTGGTCGAACATGACCAGCCCGAGAACGAGTCGTGGACGCAGAAGCGGCCATGGGAAGAACTGAAAGCCGACTATGAAGGCTGGCATCCCACCATCCAGACCGTTATCGACGCCATCGACAAGGACAGCTGCTACCGCTACGCGCTGAACAACCGTCCTCCGGTATCGAACTGGAGCACCGACAAAGTGACGCTGCTCGGCGATTCCGCCCATCCGACGCTGCCCTACCTGGCATCCGGCGCGGCGATGGCGATCGAGGACGCGGCGGTGCTCGCGCGCTGCCTCGAAGACTGCACCTCCGTATCCGAGGCGCTGCAGCGCTACCAGAAAAACCGGCTCGACCGCACCGCGCGCGTGGTGATCGAATCGACCGAAAGCCGCGCGCTCTACCGCATCGAGGATGAAGATGAAATGCGCAAGGCCTTCCAGCAGAAGAACCTGACCAAGGCACGCGCGGAGTGGCTCTACTCCTACGATCCGCTGACCGCGGCGCTGGTCTGAACCCCGACCGGACCAAGAGCAGATGAATCAGGACGCAACATCCGAACACAAGGACGGCATCATCGACGTCGAGGTGCTCATCGCCGGCGGCGGCCCCTGCGGGCTGATGCTCGCCAACGAACTCGGCCGGCGCGGCATCCGCAGCCTGGTGGTGGACCCGAAGCCCGGAACCGCCTTCAATCCGCAGGCCAACGCCACGCAGGCGCGCACCATGGAGCATTACCGCAGGCTTGGCTTTGCCAACGAGATCCGCGCGCAGGGACTGCCGCCCGATCATCCGACGGATATCGCGTATTTCACGCGCTATACGGGATA
>JAQGLQ010000133.1 GCA_028292785.1 Noviherbaspirillum sp.
GCCGCAGGTTTTCATCCTCGATATCGGCCTGCCCGATATGGATGGCTACCGGCTGGCCGGCGAACTGCGGGCGCTACCCGAAACGGCCGATGCCGCGTTCATCGCGCTGACCGGATATGGGCAGGAGCAGGATCGCGAACGCTCGTCGCAGGCCCGCTTCGACCGGCACCTGGTCAAGCCGGTCGACATCGCCGCGCTGACCGCCTTGATAGCAGCGATCGGCACTAAAGCCTGAAATATATAAATAGACGAACAACCATTCATCCAGCTTATAACTGTCATTCCATATTGAAAGTGGTTTTCACTTCGGACAGCACCATCTCAGGAGTACACCAAAGGAAAACCACTTATGACAGGAGCAGGAAAAATGGCTACATCCAGTTTTGCAACATACACCGACACCACGTCAGCAGGCAGCTATGCGGAGAATCTGGGCCGCGCGGCGCGCGATTTTCTGCGGGCCTTGCTGGCGGTGCGGCCCGCTGCCGCAGTGGCAACGCCGGCACGTGCCACGACCGCCGATATCAGAAAGCTGTACCGCCTGGCGGCCGGCTTTGATTCGGTCAGCCCCAGCCTCGCCGCTGAATTGCGCCATATCGCCGGTCGCGACTGAGCGCGCATTCGGCGCTGCAGCGGGATCTGGAACAGGACCGCGCCAAGGTGTGACGGAGTTACGCCTTGGCCGGATCGGCGATGGCGTTCAACTCGTGAAACGCCATTAATGGCGTTTCGTCAAGCAGTCCCGCGATGGGGCGGGATATACTGGTCTTCGATTTCCCGATCCGGGATGCTCTCCGCGTTGGCGTTGCGCCATCGCTCCCTTCCCAAAAAAACAAGACAGAGGGTATCGATGACCTTGGTTTCCGACGTATCCGTCGCTCCCTTTTTGATCGTCATGAACGCCGGCTCCGGCCATAACGACACCTCGGCTACGCGAAAAATCATCGAGGAAGTCCTGACTCGGGCCGGGCGTGCGTACCGGTTGATCGTGGTCGATGACCCCAGGCAGCTGGCGCAGACCGCGCGTCGCACCGTCGAGCAAGCCAAGGCCTGCGGCGGTGTCGTGGTGGTGGCCGGCGGCGATGGCACCATCAACACGGTCGCCAATGCGGTGTATGGCAGCGGCTGCCCGTTCGGGGTGCTGCCGCAAGGGACATTCAATTATTTCGGCCGCACCCATGGCATTTCGCAAGATACCCGGGAGGCCACCGAGGCGCTTCTGAGCGCGCGCGTGCAACCGGTGCAGGTCGGCCTGGTAAACGACCGGCTGTTCCTGGTCAATGCCAGCCTCGGCTTGTATCCAAAGCTGCTGGAGGACCGCGAAGCGTACAAAAAGCAGTACGGCCGCAGCCGCCTGGTCGCATTGTGGTCCGGCCTGATGACGGTGCTGCGGCCGCATCGCAACATGCGCATCACCCTCGAACGGCATGGACAGGCCAGCACGCAGCGTACCCTGACTCTCTTCGTCGGCAACAATCGCCTGCAGATGGAGCAGACCGGCATTCCGCTCGGCGAAGCGTTGGAAGAAGGCCAGCTTGCCGCCGTTGCCCTGCGGCCGGTCGGCAGGCTGGAAATGCTGTGGCTGCTGGTGCGGGGCGCGCTGGGGCGCCTCGGCGACGCCGAGAATGTCATCAGCTTCGGCTTCAGGCGCATGACGGTGAAGCCGGCCATGCTGTACCGCAGCCGCCGCGTCAAGGTGGCGGCCGACGGCGAAATTATCTGGACGACCGCGCCGATCGAATTCCGGGTGGCGCCCGAACCGCTGTACCTGCTGAAGCCGGAGCCGGGGGAGGGGGCGGGTAGCTTCCCCTGAATCCAACCCGCTCTATTTGTAGAGCGTCTGCGGCAGCCACAGGCCGATCTGCGGAAATACATATAGCAGGATCAGCGCGATGATCTGAATCCCCATGAACGGCAGCATCCCGAGGAAGATCTGGTTCAGCGTCACGTGCGGCGGCGACACGCCCTTGAGATAGAACGCCGACATCGCCACCGGCGGCGACAGGAACGCCGTCTGCAGGTTCATCGCCACCAGCAGGCCGAAGAACAGCGGATCGATGTGGTAATGGTCGAGCAGCGGAATGAAGATCGGCATGAAGATCACGATGATCTCGGTCCATTCCAGCGGCCAGCCGAGCAGGAAGATGATGACCTGCGCCAGTATCATGAATTGCAGCGCCGTCAGGTCCATCGACAACACCCATGTGTTGATGATTTCCTGGCCACCCAACAATGCAAACGCCGCCGAAAAGATGCTCGATCCCACGAACAGCCAGCACACCATCGCACTGGTCTTGGCGGTAAGGTAGACCGATTCCCTCATCATGCCGAGATTGAGACGCCGGTAAGCAGCGGCCAGCACGATGCCGCCGAATGCGCCCATCGCGGCCGCTTCGGTGGGCGTCGCCAGTCCGAACACGATGCTGCCGAGCACGGCAAGGATCAGGAACATCAGCGGGAACAGCGAACTCAGCAGCATCTTGAAGATTTCGAGGCGGGCGAAGGTGAACATCGCATAGAAAGCGGCCACTGCGGCGAGTCCGATCCCGAGCGCGATCCAGTAGCCTTGCGGCGCTGTCCTGGCCGGCTGTTCTGCGGGCGCGGCGTCGGCCAATGGAGCCGCTGCCGATGGTGCCGGTGATTGCGGTGCCGATGGCGCGCGCTCTTGCGCCGCCGCTTCGGCCGGCGCTTCGGTCAGGCCGCCTTCCACCGGCGGCTCCGCCAGTCCGCCTTCGGCGGACGGCTCCGCATCCGTTTCCGATTCCGGCGTGCCGGTTCCCATTTCGATCAGTTCCGTTTTCGCCGCCTCCGGCGCGGTCACCATGCGATAGGCAAGGCCCATTGCAATGGCAAATGCCAGGGCCGGCAGCAGGGCGATGAACAACTGCGACAGCAGGGTGCGCGTCGGCACGTCCGCATTACGCTTGCCCTTCAGCGCGCCAAGCAGCCCGGGAAGCGCCTTGGTGCTGATGCGGCGCGAGAGCGACTCGGCGAACGGCGGCAAGGCCACACGCCGTTCTTCCGCCGACAGCGGCGGTGCCAATCGCGGATTGATCTTGGCGACGATGATGACGTATACGATATACAGCCCCGCCAGCATGAGGCCGGGGAAGAACGCGCCGGCGTAGAGCTTCACCACCGATACGCCGGCCGTGGCGCCGTAAACGATCAGCAGCACCGAAGGCGGAATGATGATGCCGAGCGCTCCTCCCGCCGTGATCGATCCGGCCGAAAGCTGGGTGCTGTATCCCGCTTTGAGCATCGCGGGAAGCGCGAGCAGGCCCATCAGGGTGACCACCGCGCCGACGATGCCGG
>JAQGLQ010000184.1 GCA_028292785.1 Noviherbaspirillum sp.
GACCGCCAGCCGGCACAGCCCACTGTGCTGAAGCACCGCATGGGTGACATCGATGCTGACCCAACCGGCGAATCCGTCCTCCTCCACCCAGACATCAACCCAGGCATGGCTTTCCGCATTGTGCGTCGAGCCGGAATCGATATAGCCGGATACGTAGCGCGCGGGCGTGTTGACGACATGACAACATGCGAGGAATAGATGCGCATGGTCCTGGCATACACCGCGCCCGAGGCGCAGCGCATCCGCGGCCGAACTGGTCACCTCGGTAGCGCCGGTAGAGTAGGACACCTTGCCCGCGATGGCCTCGGCCAGCGCCAGGAAATCGCTGCTGCGCCGACCGGACGGCAGCGCGCGGTGCGCGAACTCGACGATCGGCTCATCCGGCTTGGTCAGCCCGGTGGGCACCGTGAACACCAGCGGCGACAGGTCGCCACGCTCGAGCAGCCTGCCGCGATCCAGCGGCAGAACGTCGACGACTCCTTCGACAAGTATCCTTACTTCGTCGTGCGGCTTGGTGATGGTCAGAAGATGGCTGAGGTTGCCGAAGGCGTCGCGTATCGAGTTCCTGTGCCCCGGCGTCGACATGGTCCAGGACAAGGTGTGCTGATGGGCTTCGGCTCGCGGCGTCAGGCGCAGCTGCTGTATCGTGTAGCCGATCGGCTCCGTGTAGCGATAGAGCGTTTCATGGCGGATGGTAAGCATGGGATGGGTCTCGCAACCGTGTTGGTGGATGGCGTCGTCAGGCTGTCAACGGAACCAGAAAATCATGGCTGATGTGATTGCCGACTTCGTATACCTGTTCCAGGAATCGCGTCAGGTACTCGTGGATGCCGCCGTCGAGAATTTCATCGATGCTGCCGAACTTCAGTTCCGCGTGGAGTTTTCCCGCCAGGCGTTCGGTGTCCGCAGAGGCGTCGCTTCGTACGTGACACAGATTCGCGACCACTTCTTCCATGCAGGCCACGAGCGAACGCGGCATGTCGGCGCGCAGCATCAGCAGTTCCGCCACGCGCGCCGGGGTGATAACGTCGCGGTACACCTTGCGATAGATTTCGAAGGCGGATACCGAGCGCAGTATTGACGCCCAATAATAAAAATCGACCGGCGTCTCGTCGCCGGAGCGAAGGTCGGCGGCGGCGCTTGTTGGCGCGCCATGGAATTTCACGTCCAGTATGCGCGCGGTATTGTCCGCGCGCTCGAGGAAGGTGCCCAGCCGGATGAAGTAAAACGCCTCGTCCTTGAGCATGGTGCCGATGGTGACGCCGCGCGACAGATGCGAGCGGTACTTCACCCATTCGAAGAAGCGGCCCGCATCCTGGCCGATGATATCGCTGGCGAGGTGCCGCTGAAGCATCAGCCAGGTCGCATTGTGGGTCTCCCACAGATCGGTCGTCAGTACGCCGCGCACCGCTCGCGCATTTTCGCGCGCCTGCGTGAGGCAGGCGGTAATGGACGACGGATTGTCGGGATCGCGCACCATGAAGTCGAGCACGTCGCGCTGCGTCAGTTTGTCGTACTTCGCGTCGAACAGCGACTGCAGCTCGGAAATTCCCAGGGTCGCGCGCCAGCCATGCTCGGCGAGTTCCTCCGATTGCGGCAACAGCGCCGCCTCGGCATTCACGCCGAGCATGCGCGCGGTATTTTCGGCGCGCTCGGTATAGCGCGCCATCCAGTACAAGTGGTCGGCAGTACGGCTCAGCATTGCTTGCCTTTTGAATTTAGTTTTCCAGTACCCATGTGTCCTTGGTGCCGCCGCCCTGCGACGAATTGACCACCAGCGAGCCTTCGGCCAGAGCAACGCGCGTCAGTCCGCCCGGCACCATGGAAATCGATTTTCCCGATAATACGAAAGGACGCAGGTCGATGTGACGCGGCGCGACGCCGCTCGCCACATAAGTCGGGCAGGCGCTCAGGGCAAGCGTCGGCTGCGCGATATAGCCTTCGGGCTTGGCCAGGAGGCGCTGCCGGAAGTTTTCGATTTCCGTTCTGCTCGCCGTCGGGCCGATCAGCATGCCGTAGCCGCCCGCCCCGTGCACTTCCTTGACGACCAGTTCCGAAAGATGGTCCAGCGTATAGCGCAGATCGTCCTTCCTGCGGCATTGATAGGTTGGCACGTTGCGCAGCAAGGGCTCTTCGGACAGGTAGAAACGGATCATGTCCGGCACGAAGGGATAGATCGATTTGTCGTCGGCGACGCCGGTTCCGATGGCATTGGTCAGTGTGACGCGGCCGGCGCGGTAGACCGACAGCATGCCAGGCACGCCGAGCGTCGAGTCGGAGCGGAACGCGAGCGGATCGAGGAAGTCGTCGTCGACGCGCCGGTAGATCACATCGACGCGTTTCGGCCCGCGCGTGGTGCGCATGTACACCGCGTTGTCGTCGACGAACAGATCCTGGCCCTCGACCAGTTCGACCCCCATCTGCTGCGCCAGGAAGGCATGCTCGAAATAGGCGGAGTTGTATGTGCCCGGCGTCAGCACCACGACAGTCGGATTGTCGACGCCGGCAGGAGCCACCGAGCGCAGGTTATCGAGCAGCATGTCGGGATAATGCGCGACCGGCGCCACCTTGTAGCGGGCGAACAGCGCCGGAAACAGCCGCATCATCATCTTGCGGTTTTCCAGCAGATAGGAAACGCCCGACGGCACCCGCAGGTTGTCCTCTAGGACATAGAAGTCCTCGCCGGCGCGCACCACATCCACGCCGGCGATGTGCGCGTAGATATCCGAGGCGACCGAAATACCCTGCATCTCGGGACGGTACTGGCTGTTCTGGAATATCTGCTCGGCGGGAATAATGCCGGCCTTCACGATGTTCTGCTCATGATAGATATCGTGAATGAACATGTTCAGGGCCTTGACCCGCTGGACCAGGCCTGCTTCCAGGTTCGCCCATTCGGAGCTCGGAATGATGCGGGGGATCATGTCGAACGGTATCAGCCGTTCCGTGCCGGCATCGTCGCCATACACCGCAAAGGTGATGCCGACGCGCCGGAAAATCAGATCGGCTTCGGTTTTCCAGGCGCTCAGCGCTTCAGGCGGCTGCTTCGACAGCCAGGAATCCAGCTCCCGGTAATGCTCTCGCACGGTCGCATCGGGACCATGCATCTCGTCAAAAATAATTGGCATCGCTTCACTTCAATGGAACTGCGGCTATCGGAACACTGTGCCAAAATCGCACAAGGCGAAAGTGAGGTCGATCAACATTAATGCAACTATTCACACTCTACATCGGCTTCGCGATCATCAGGTAGAACACCGCCACGAATGCGAAGAACGCGGGGATGCCGAGTGCCACCCACCACTTGAGGTAGCGCCAGTAGCCCTCGCTCAATGGCTGGTTGCGCTCGGCCGCATCGCGCGCAAGATCCCTCATCCTGATCTGCAGCCATACCACCGGCAGCCAGCACGCAAGCGCGATGAAATACAGCACGAACGACCACACGATCCAGCGCGCCGTCAGCGGGAACCCCGCGAGGTGAATCAGATACAGGCCGGTGAGCGGCTGCAGGATGATGGTCGGCGTGGTGAACATCCAGTCGGCGAGCACCACGAAGCGAACCACGACGGCGCTCGCGCGCGCGTCGCGCGTCAAACTGGTGAACAGCATGTAGAACGCCGAGCCGATTCCCGTGCCGAACAGGATGGTCGACGACAGGATATGCAGCCACTTGACGATAACGTAGTCCATCAGCGTTCCTCCATTTCCAGCAACAGCCAGATCGCCGCGATCATCGGCAGATTCTTCAGCAACGGCCCATAAGGGTGCAGCCAGAATTCCGGCAGCTTCCAGCTGATGATCGCGGTGTAGAACACGATCGCCGCCAGTTGCGCCAGCCATAGCCAGCGGCGCCGTGTCATGACCAGGGTCGCGATGCCGAAAGCCAGATCCATGAGGGCTGCGCCGTACAGCATCACCGGCGCCAGCATGCCGGTGATGCCGACGCGGGCCAGCAGCGCGTAACTGTCCTGCACCGGATAAAGTCCCAGCGACACGATGCCGGTAATGATCCAGACCAGTGCAATGCTGGTGCGCAGTAGCGGCAGCAGCCAGTTCAGCTTCGCCTCGAGGCGCGCGCTCCGTGCCTCGGGCGGCGCGATGAACTGCTCGACCGCGCGCGGTTCATGTCCAAGCAGTGCGCTGATCTGCTGCGGATTTCCTGTATTGCCGCGTTCGAGCATCTGCAGCGTTTCCGCGTCGAGCAGGCTGCCGGGCACCAGCCGTCCGGCCTTCGCGGCGAGCCGGACCAGCGGCATCGGCACTGCAATAAAACGCGCGCGACCGAGCCCCATCGCATGCCGAAGGTCCGCGAGAAACGCGCGCAGCGTCATCGGCCGCGGTCCCACGACCGGCACGCGCGTGCCGGCTGCGGGCGGCCCTGCCAGCAGCGCGAGCACCGCATCGACCAGGTCATCGACATGGACCGGCTGTATCATCTGGCCTCCTCCGCCCGGCAGTGCGATCAGGGGAAGACTGGCGAGCGCGGTGAACAGGCGGGCGCTGGCCCCGCCGCGGCCGAATACCAGCGAAGGCTGCACGATGGCCGAGCGCAGCGGCAACGTCGCGAGGAAGTCGTCGGCCTCCTTCTTGCTCAGATGGTAGCTGCTGGCCGCCTGCGCATCCGCACCCAGGGCGGAAATCTGCACCACGGTCGATATGCCGGCCTGCGCGCATGCGGCGAACAGGGCGCGCGGCGCACGCACGTGGATCGCGTCGAACGTCTGCGCATTCCGTTCGTGGATGATGCCGACCGCATTGACCACCGCATCGACGCCGGACAAACGCGGCAACCAGTCGGCCGGATCGAAGTCCCGCGTGAAATCCGCGGCTACCTGACGCAAGCGCGTTCCGGCCGTCCGCGCAGGATTGCGCACGGCGCACACCACCTCATGCCCGTGCGCGACGAGTGCATCGGCAAGCTTTCGCCCTATGAAGCCGGTGGCCCCGGTAAGCAGTACGACCACGGTCATTCTCCCCAGTCGGGTTGAGGGTTGATCTCCCACTGAACCATCGCGGGCTTTCGGTATCACAAACCTAGACCGGCAACCCGGCTTGCGGGTTCATTTTGGACCGACATCCAGCAAGCCGACGCAAACGGGCCCGTAAAAAAGCAAAACCAAGGAGGAAACATGAAAACATGGCCGGACGCGATACGCGACGGAATCGCCTCAGGCAGCGTCGCAAGCATCGCCTCGACCGCCGTGCTGAGCGCATGCGGCAAGAAGGAGAACGGCACGCCTTACGCGCCGACGAACGCAATCAGCCACTGGTTCTGGGGCGAACGGGCGACACGGCGTGATGGCTTGAGCGCACGCTACACCCTGCTTGGCTATGCGATTCACCATGCTTCATCCTTGCTCTGGGCCACCGTATATGAACGGTTCGTCGGCCACAAGGCCAAGCGCAAGGAAGCGCTGCCCGCGATTGCAGGCGGCCTCGCGGTGGCCGGCCTGGCCTGCTTCGTCGATTACAAACTGACTCCATACCGACTGCAGCCCGGTTTCGAGAAGCGGCTGTCAACGCCATCGATGGCGCTGGTATATGGGTCGTTCGGACTCGCGCTGGCCTTGCACGGACTCACGGCGGCGTCCAGGCGGCAAGCAGAAAAATAAAGTCTATGAGTTTATGCTGTGGCGGACCCGGCCGCCGACCCATCCATGGTCCTCATGATGCCGACCGGGTCGCCGGCCTTGACATCCGCATCGTCCACACCATACGCCCACACCTGGAACTGCGTCATGATCGCTTTGCCGTAGATGGTGGCGAAGGCCGCATCGACCGCATCCATGCCATGCGCGATCTTGATGCGCCCCGGATGGACCTTGTTATAGCGCGCATCGCAGGCATGCCAGCGCCCGCCGAGAAACACTTCGCAATAGGCGTGAAAATCGACGCCGATATCCCCATCGGCCACCCCGAGGAATGGCACATGGCCGGCGACATAGCGCGCCGGGATATCTAGCGCGCGACACAGCGCCACCGCAACGTGCGCAAAATCGCGGCACACGCCGTACCCGCGATCGATCACTTCGCATGCGGAAATCACCGAACTGCCGGAGCCGTAGCGGTATTCGATATTCCGGTGCGTCCAGTCGCAGATGGCCTTGACCCGCTCGGCGCCGCTTTTCAAATGCCCGAATTTTTCCATCGCAAAGGAGAGCAGCTTGTCGGACTCGCAGTAGCGGCTGGCCATCGTATAGCGCAGCGCATCGAGGGGCAACTCCTCCAGCGGCGTTCCTTCGAGCGGCAGCACGCCCGCGCGCGCATCGTCGGGTACGCGGAAGATGGCATCGTAACGGTAACTGTTCAGTCCCGGCACTAGCATAGTTTTGAATAGAACGTTCCCATGAGCATCGATTACCTGCTCGGCGATCTGTCCGTTGTTGAAGCGCAAATCTTCGTTGAGCAGCACATGCTGTTCCGAAGGACGCGGCTTCAGCAGTAAAAGGATGACTGCCGGCGTATCGACCTCGTATTCAAGCACGCAGCCGACGCGGATCGTCATGGCATGCGCACGGGAA
>JAQGLQ010000210.1 GCA_028292785.1 Noviherbaspirillum sp.
AAATCATTTCAAGGAGTTTGAATATGGCACGTGTCTGCCAAGTCACCGGGAAGGGGCCGATGGTCGGCAACAACGTTTCCCATGCAAACAACAAAACCAAGCGTCGCTTTTTGCCGAATCTGCAAAATCGCCGTATTTTCGTCGAGTCGGAAAATCGCTGGGTATCCTTGCGCTTGTCTGCTGCGGGCCTGCGCATCATCGATAAACTTGGCATTGACGCCGTGCTCGCAGACATGCGCGCCCGCGGCGAAAAAGTCTAAGCGGAAACTATCAGGAAAACATCATGGCAAAATCAAACCGCGACAAAATCAAACTGGAATCGACCGCAGGTACGGGTCATTTCTATACCACCACAAAAAACAAGCGCACCATGCCGGAAAAAATGGCGATCATGAAATTCGATCCCAAGGCTCGCAAACATGTGGAATACAAAGAAACCAAGATTAAATAATCGATCTGGTTTAACGAAAAAAGCCCCGCGACATTGTCTGCGGGGCTTTTTCTTTTAGCGAAAAGCAGATAAAAAAACGCGGCCCGTAATTCAAGCCGCGTTTTTTAAATCAACATTTCAGATAACTCGATGTTTTGCCGCCATCATGTATAACTGCGAAGTCGCATCGAGAAATCCTGCAAAGCCTTGATGCCGGATGCTTCAGCACGAGCGCACCAGTCTTGCAACTGTTGCAACAACTGGTCGCGGCTGGTATGTGAACGCTCCCAGATCGCACTAAGTTCGACACGCATTTCGTGCATCGTCTTCAGCGCCTTGCTATGGGCAAACAGTTCATACAACTGCTGCTTTTGTGGTCCGGCGAGCTTGGTAGGTTCGCTTTGCAGCAACTTCTTCGACGATTTCAGGAAACCGGTTCCCAGTCGTGAATTAGCCTTCAGCTGTCCAAACTCTTCATGCCAGGCGCTTTTGAGCGATTTCGCGTATTTGGCCATCACATCATAACGATTTGCAATCACGGATTGCAGCGTATCGAGATCGACGTTCGGCTTCGCCCGGTTGAATTTCGGAGCGGGAGCAACTTTTTTCACTTTGGCAAGGCCCGCCATTTCCAATATGCGAATGTACATCCAGCCGATATCGAACTCATACCATTTGGACGATAGCTTGGCTGAGGTGCCGAAGGTATGGTGGTTGTTATGCAGCTCCTCGCCGCCAATCAGAATGCCGATCGGAAAGACGTTGGTGGCTGCATCAGAGCATTCATAGTTGCGATAGCCCCAATAATGGCCAATACCGTTGATGATGCCGGCAGCGGTAATAGGAATCCAGAGCATCTGGACAGCCCATACGGTCAGGCCGATCACGCCGAACAGCAGCACGTCGATGATCAGCATCAAACCTACGCCCTGCCAGCTGAATCGTGAATACAGATTTCTCTCGATCCAGTCATCGGGCGTCCCATGACCGTACTTTTCCATGGTTTCCGCAACCTTGGACTCTGCTCTGTAAAGCTCCGCGCCCTCGAGCAATACCTTTTTGATACCCCGGACTTGCGGGCTATGCGGATCCTCTTCGGTTTCGCATTTGGCATGGTGCTTACGGTGAATGGCCGCCCATTCCTTGGTGACCATGCCTGTGGTCAGCCATAACCAGAAGCGGAAAAAATGACTTATCACCGGGTGCAGGTCCAGCGCACGATGCGCCTGGCAGCGATGTAGATAAATGGTTACTGCAGCAATCGTAATGTGCGTTACGATCAGCGTTAACGCGAATACTTCCCAGCCACTTGCTTTCAAAAAACCATTCATCAAGAACTCAGCTACTGAATTTACGATCATTCATTCTCCAAGGTTAATTCGGTACCCGCGCCATCCCATGACCTGAATTAGGTTGTCAAGCGGATTTTGGTGCAGATTGTACGCTATTATTGTCGATGGGTTCGGAGCGCGTCGCCGAAACATTTTGTGATTCATCTGTCCGACCACTAATGATCCGGACTTCCCGCTGGGGAAATGGCACGTCGATCCGATGTTCTTGCAATACCTTCCAGATTGCTCTGTTCACCTCTGACAATACATTTGACCGGCCGTTCTCCGGATCGGCTATCCAGAAACCGACCTCGAGCTCGAAACCGTCGGCACCGAACCTGAGCAGCAATGCCTGCGGCGCCGGATCCTGTAATACTCGCCCGGCCCTTGCGGCCGTTTCAGGAAGCAGTTGCAAAATGTGTTCGATGTCACAGTCATAGCTGACAGTCAACTGCGTTGCGACACGAAGCCGTTGATCGGTCAGAGAATAATTCTGTACCGGCCCGGAAACCAGCATGTCGTTAGGCACGATGGTTTCGATGCCATCGCCGGCGCGAACAATGGTATAGCGGGCATTGATGCGAGTCACCTGGCCTTGATACTTGTCGACACTGACGACATCGCCTACAGAAAGACTGCGTTCAAGCAAGATGACAAAGCCCGACACATAACTGCCGACGATTTTCTGCAGGCCCAGTCCGATGCCGACGCCCAAGGCGCCGCCGAATACCGAGAGGATGGTCAGGTCGATCCCCACCAGCGACAGGCTCAGCAGAACAGCGATGACAATCAGCACTGCCCTTACCATGCGCGCCATGACGGCACGCAGCGATGAATGCACGGTATCCAGCCGCATCAGGCGCTCTTCGAGCAGGGCGCCGGCCCAGAGCGCAAGCATCAAGGTCGCGACAACGGAAGCCGCCGCCTGCAGAATGACTAGTATCGAAACCCTGTTGCGCCCGACGGGGAGCGTAGTCTGCTCGAGATAGGCGATGAGATCCGGCCACAATCCTGTGATGTAAAGAGCGAATCCTATCCAGATTACTGTCGCGAAGATGGTTTCCGAAAACAGCAGAACGGTGCCGCCTCTGCCATTCTTCGCGAAGATCCTGCGAAGGACATAAAAAACCAGCCTGATCAATGCGAACGACGCCACCACCGGAATGGCAAGGCGAAGCAGATTGACTCGATGCCATTGAGCCAGCAGTGGCGTCGCGACCGCAATCAGTGTCAAGGCGAGCAGCGGGGATAGAACGCGCGCGAAACTCTCCATGCCGAGTCGGACGAACCGCAATTGCGAATCGCGCGTGGTGAATTTGCCGCGAACCAGTCGCGCCAGCACCCATCCCGCGCCCAGACAGCCGAGCAGTGTAGCCACTTGCCAGAGTATGGTCGGGTCCCGCAAATCCCCCCACAACTCCGAGAGGAGACTTGAATACACGGTGTTCTTCATTTATTTTTATACGGCATTGCATCCTGGCGATGCCGCTCCCAGTTCAAAGCATAGCGCTCGGTGAGCGCAGGATTTCGTCGAATGATCAAGATGTTTTCGGCGTTCTTGCGTTGCGCCGTCCACGTGAAGTTGTAACTGCCTGTGATGACCGCTGCGTTGGCGGAGTTGGCGTCGATCACGATGACTTTATTATGCGCATTCTGATATTTCGTCTCGATCCACACCGCGATCCCGGCTGCGGCGAGCGCGGTCGCCATCATTGAACCCGCCTTGACCAGCTGTTCTGCGTCCACCAGCACCCGCACGTCTACTCCGCGACGATGTGCGGCGATAAGCGCATTGCCGATTTTCTTGCTGGTCAATAAATATGCCTGCACAAGAATCTGACGTTGCGCCCCGGCGATGGCTTCGATCAAGAGATCTTCGACATTGTCCCAAGGCGCAAACGCTGCTTGCACCGCATCCTGCATCTTCATGGACGGCGATGCGCTTTCCGCTGCCTGCCCGATATGCGAGCCAAGGCCAAGTGCGGCCAACGCCATGACGATGCTTGCGCGACGCGCCGACGGCCTCATTTTCTACGTTCAAGCACTGCGGCAAAAAAGCCGTCGGTTCCATGCACATGCGGCAGCAGCTTCAGATAATCCTGCATTTCCAGTTCAATTTTCTGTTCGCTCAACACATCTTTCATCGGCACCAGAGCGAAATCGCCATGATTGCTCATGAATTGCGAAACGATCGCCTCGTTTTCCTCGTCAAGCAGACTGCAGGTCGCATAGACCAGGCGTCCGCCCGGCTTAACCAGCCTCGCCGCGCTCGACAGGATCGATATCTGTTTCGCCGCGAGTTCAATCACCGATTGCGGCGTTTGCCGCCATTTCATGTCGGGATTGCGTCGCAACGTTCCTAGCCCGCTGCAAGGCGCATCCACCAGCACCCGGTCTATCTTGCCGGCCAGCCGCTTGACCTTGGCATCGTTCTCGTGGGCGATCACCACCGGATGCACGTTCGACAAGCCGCTGCGGGCAAGGCGGGGCTTGAGCTTGTTCAGCCGCTTTTCGGACACGTCGAAAGCATACAGGCGACCGGTATTGCGCATTGCTGCGCCAAGCGCGAGCGTCTTGCCCCCCGCCCCGGCGCAGAAATCGACCACCATTTCTCCGCGCTTGGCACCGACCGTCTGGGCAAGCAACTGGCTTCCTTCATCCTGCACTTCGATGACGCCGCTCTGGAACAAGGGCAGATTCTGCAGCGCTGGTTTCTTCATGATGCGAATCCCCAGCGGCGCATAAGGAGTCGGTTCACACAAGATCGGCGCGGTCGCGAGTTCCGCAACGACGTCCTCGCGTTTTCCCTTCAATGCGTTGACCCGCAGATCAAGCGGAGCCGACCGGTTCAGCGCGTCCGCCAGCGCCAATGTCGGCCCTTCGCCGTCGCGCGCCACGAGTTTATCGAACAGCCATTGCGGCAGGTTTGCCCGCAATGCCGCCGGCAGCGCGTTACGGTCGATCTGGGCGATGCGGTCGAGCCAGGCGGACTCTTCTTCCGACAATCCGCCCAGTGCCTGTACGCCATTGGCGTCGGCCAGTCCGAGCAGCGCAAGACGGCGCATCGCCGGACCGTAGCCCGATTCCGAGAAACTTGCGTACGCCAGCTTGTTGCGCACGACCGCATAAACGCCTTCCGCGACAGCATGGCGTTCGCGCGAACCAAGCTTCGGATTCTCGCGGAAATAGCGGGATAATATCGCGTCGGCCGGACCGGTAAAGCGCAGGACCTCGCGCAACAGCTCCTCGGTATGACCAACGACGGCTGGGTGCAATCTCATTGAAATCTTTCAAAAAATTAAAATGCGGCGAATTGCTCGCTTGTACTTGTACCGGCGACTCGAACCACGCCGTCGTGAATCGACAGCCGGTCTTCGACAAACCAGCGCACGGCGCGCGGGTAAATCACATGTTCCTGTTCAAGTACGCGGCAGGCCAGGGTGCTTTCCGTGTCATCGGGAAGCACCGGGACAGCTGCCTGCGCGACAATCGGTCCATGATCCAGCGCCGGCGTGACGAAGTGAACCGTCGCGCCGTGCACCTTGACGCCCGCGGCGAGCGCCTGCCGATGCGTTGCCAAGCCGGGAAAACTGGGCAGCAGAGACGGATGGATATTGAGCATGCGGCCTGCGTAATGCTCCACGAACGGAGTAGTCAGGATACGCATGAAACCGGCTAAAACAACCAGGCCGGGCGCATATCTATCGATCTCGGCGCGCAGTGCGGTGTCGAATTCATCGCGGGACGGGTATGCCTTGTTCGATACCACCGAGGTTGCAATGCCTTGCGATGCGGCGAACGCCAGTCCTTCTGCATCGCTACGGCTGCTGATGACCGCCGCAACCCGGGCCGGCCATTGATCGGATTGCGCGGCATTGACGATTGCCTGCATGTTGCTGCCGCGGCCCGAAATGAGGATAACGATATTTTTCATCGCGCGCATTGTACCGTACCGCCCGTACGATGAAAAATGCCGACCGCGCGGTCGGCTTTGGCCGCCTGCTCGTCGGCGTGTTTAGTGGAATGAATAAAAGACACGGAATGCGACCTTCTTTTCGGCCCAGAAATCGGCCGCATCGCGGAACACGTCGAGCAATGTTTCGCGCGCTTCCTTGTCGAACTTCGGCGTATTGGGTAACTGCTCGATCACGATCAGAAATCCCGGTTGGGCACCGGACTTATGGGCAAGATCGGTCAAGCAATCGGACAACGCGTCGAAGTTCTTGCCAAAATGCCTGGGGAAATGGAAAGACTCCGCAATAATCGCGAGAACCTGCTGCTTTGTCGCGGCTTCCCCACAGTAGGCATAGAGGAAATGCTGCTCAAGCCGCGCGGCTTCTTTCTGCAGCTCGGCCACGCGAAACGCACGAATCGATTGCACGGTATTCGACGGCACGGTTTTAAGCAGATTCATATCGCCCTCGGGACGTGTAATCTGGTTCGCGGTTTCCCTTCCCAATGGCGTCAACGGCATGCGTTGTACGTCATCGCTCCGCAATACGCTTGAATGACGCGTAGTGATCATCGGTGTAATAGTATGCTCCCGACGATCGCGGATCGCCTCCTGCAATAATGCGGCGGGCGCCGCGACCCCGCTCTCCTGGGGTTTTAACGGTAAATTCATGATAATACCCGCGCTTTCGTTTAGGCAAAATCCCTTCGTAGTTTCCAAAAACCGTTCCATCTTTTGCATAGGGAAACGGACCAGCTTGCTTGATCAGTACCAGCGTCTGGCGCGCTTCACGTGGCAAAGCCGTTACTGATATTTCGCCCAGCGACCTTTCATTTCTTGCGAAGACATTAAACGAAAAAAACAATATCGCAAGAAAGATTAAGCAACGATGCAACTTCTGATGCTTCACAATAAGTCCTTCATTCACTTCATCGGCGATACCGTAGGGTAACGTGTCGACGTTGCTGAATCAACTTGATGACGGTTTGATAATATGTTGTGGAAGCGGGTCGCACGGCGCGACGAAGCCGGACGATATCGGCTCAGTGGGTATCCGCCATGCTTGGGGCGATCTGGTCCGCCGCCTTCCGGAGCCCGAAGAAAGCAAGTACGTCGGGCGCACGCGCCCGTGCATCTTTCTCTCCGAGACGGATCAAGTCGCGCGTGTAACTGGCTTCGAATAACAGATAGGAAGCCAATGCCGAACCGCGTGCCTCGGTTGCGCCGATAACGCTCAACAGCATTCTGATAGGACGCGGCAAGCTTTCGATGTGTCGGCTTGCCAAATCGTCAAGTCGCTCCGACGGAGCGATGACGAGCATCTCGATCGGCCTGAGCCTGGTTTTTTTGCGCTGCTCCGCGGTCAGGAGAGAAACCGTGGCGTTTACCCGCTGCATGCGTTCGATGTCGACAGCCAGGCTATCCAGAAAGATGCTTGATAAAGCATGGCCGGCAATCTGCGCCAGGCTAGGGTAATGAGCGGTCCGCTCGACATCCCGCGCCGGTTCCGCCAGACGCCCTGCTCCGATCACCAGAACCTTGTCCGCACCCAAATGAATCGCCGGCGAGATCGGCGCGAGCTGTCGTATCGATCCATCGCCGAAATATTCGAGTCTGCCGTTGCAATACAGCGGCGTCGCGGGAAAGATGAGTGGAATTGCAGAAGAAGCAAGAAGATGCTCCACGCAGATATGGCTGCGTAGTGCAAAACGTTGCATGCGCACCCAGGGCTCGATATCGGCTTCGGTCTGGAAGAACGTAAAGTGCTCGCCCGCGGTATAAGACGATGCCGTAACAGCGAGCGCATGCAGCGCTCCGCTGCTCAGCGCCGCGTCAAGTCTTGGAAAATCCAGTATGCGGTTCAACAGGGATACGAGGGGCGTATTGTCGAGCAGTGCATTTGGCGGACTCGGAATCCACTTGCGCAAAAGCCAGCCCATCGACAGCAGGGAAAACCATTTCGATCCGGTTCGCAGTACGCCGAGCGAATCCGCGCGATATACCTGCTCGGCGGAGATGTGCTGCCATATCTGCAAGATCTTGTGCAGGCCTTCGTCGAAATTCTCTGCATAGCATGCCAGCGCGGTGGCATTGATCGCGCCCGCGGAGGTGCCGCAAATAATGTCATAGGGATTTCGTCCGGGCTGCCAGCCCGCCTCTCTCAGCAAAGAGGAGACGCCGCGCAGCACGCCGAGCTGATAAGCCGCGCGTGCACCGCCGCCCGTCAGTACAAGGCCTGTTTTCTTTTGTTCTCCCATTTGCCTAGATTATCAGGGGCATTTGGGCGCGGTGCAGTACGGCAAGCAATGACATGAAAAAACAACGGTTTGCAACAAGCGCCATGCCTGCGCGGCAGATAAAACCGAGCCTGCATCAATCGCCCCTGGCAATGCCTTCACGTCTCGGATCGGCGCCGCCAAACCACATTTCCTCGCCATGGATATTCATGCGCATGATGCCGTGCAGGCCGGAAGCCTGTTCCATCATGCGTACGTTGTGGCCACGCGCCTTGAGCTGTTCCGCCACTGTTTCGGATATCCGGCCTTGTTCCAGTTCAGTCGGTCCGTTGCGGCTGCCGAAGTTCGGAAGACTGATCGCTTGCTGCACATTCAGTCCCCAATCCAGCGTGCCGACCAGAACCTTCGCAACATAATTGATGATGGCGGGGCCGCCAGGCGAACCGATGACAAGCACCAGCTTCTTCGTCGCCTTGTCGAACACCAGGGTGGGAGACATCGCGCTGCGGGGACGCTTGCCCGGCTGTACGCGATTCGCGACCGGGCCATCGCCATCCACAGGATTGAACGAAAAATCGCTCAGTTGATTATTCAGCAAGAAGCCATGCACCATCTGCCGCGAGCCGAAGGCATTCTCGACCGTCGTGGTCATCGAGAGCGCGCTGCCGCTACGGTCGACAATGGAAATATGCGAGGTGGATGCCAGTTCGGCCGACGTGTCGACGCCGAGCGCGACAGCCGTTCCAAATGGCGTCCCGGATTTGGCGACGCCCATCGACTTCTCGGAAATCAGCGCGGCGCGCGATGCCAGATATTTTTTGTCGAGGAGCGGCGCGAAGCTGTTTCCGGGAAGTGGCACGAAGTCGGTGTCGGCGATGAAGCGGGCGCGATCCGCATAGGCGAGCCGCCCCACCTCCGAAAACAAATGAATCGCATCGGCCGGGACCTGCCCCTCGCGCGACGCAAAACGACTGATATCCTTAATCTCCAGCATGCCGAGCATCTGCGCCAGGGCGATGCCTCCGGCCGATGGCGGCGGCATGCCGCAGACCGTCCATGATTTGTAGTCGGCGCACACGGGATCGCGTTCTTTCGCCTGATAAGCGGCGAGGTCGGTGGCGCTCAAGCCGCCCGGATTGGATGGATGGTTCCTGATTTTAGCTGCGATATCGCGCGCAATCGTCCCGCTGTAGAACGCATCGGCCCCGCCCTTTGCAATCGCTCGCAGCGCTGTTGCCAGTTCCGGATTCCTGAGCAGATAGCCAGGCGGTCTGGGGTTGCCACCCGCGTCATAAAAATAGGCTGCGGCAGCGGGGTCGCGCTTCAGGTATTGCTCCGTGGCCAGCAGCCGGGAAAGCCGCGTGCTTACCGGGAAGCCGTTCTCGGCGAGCATGACGGCGGGTGTGAACAGCGACTCCCACGGCAACTTGCCGTACTGCTTGTGCGCCAGTTCCAGCATGCGAAGCACGCCCGGCACGCCGACTGAACGTCCGCCTATGATTGCGTCGAAGAAGCCTGCAGTCTTGCCATCCGGGCCCTGAAATAATTTTTCATCGGCGCTCGCGGGCGCCGTCTCGCGACCATCGAATGCCTTGACGACCTTGCCGTCGTAGTGCAACAGGAAAGCGCCGCCGCCGATACCGGAAGACTGCGGCTCCACCAACGTCAGCACCATCTGCGTCGCGATCGCCGCATCGACGGCGGAACCGCCTGCTTTCAACACCTCATATCCGGCATCCACGGCGAGCGGATTCGCGGCGGCCACCATGTATTTTTTCGCGGTCCATCCAGTCTTTTCGGTGAAGCCGGTAGAGCGCTCCGGCGCATCGGGCCGCTGCTGCACGACATCGCTGCCGGAACCTGGCGATGAAGAACAGCCAAGAAACAAGGCAGCAACAACCGCGATCGCCGCGGCCTTTATCGGAGTCACTTTTAGGAGAAAAGACAAGATCGCTGCTACTACTTCGGCTGCATGCGGATCGCACCATCGAGGCGTATCGTTTCGCCATTGAGCATCACGTTTTCAATGATGGCCCTGGCGAGCTGCGCATATTCCGTCGGCTTCCCCGGACGCGAAGGGAAAGGCACCATGCGCCCAAGCGCGTCCTGCACTTCCTGAGGCATGCCCAGCAGCATCGGGGTTTCGAAGATGCCCGGCGCGATCGTCATTACGCGTATACCGTTGCGCGACAGGTCGCGCGCCATCGGCAGCGTCAGGCCGGCAATTGCCGCCTTGGATGCCGCATAGGCTGCCTGGCCCACCTGCCCGTCGAAGGCAGCGACCGATGCGGTATTGATGATGACGCCGCGTTCACCGTGCTCGTTGGGTTCCGTCCTAGCCATCGCGTCCGCCGCCAGGCGGGCCATATTGAATGTTCCGATCAGATTGATATTGACGACGCGCTGAAACACATCGAGTGGATGCGGACCATCCTTGCCGACCGTTTTCGCCGCGGGCGCAATGCCGGCGCAATTGACCAGGCCACGCAGCACGCCAATCCCGAGCGCCGCGTCGATCACGGCCTTGGCATCGACCTCGGAGGTCACATCGCATTTGATGAAGCGACCACTCAACTCGACGGCAAGTTGCTGGCCCGCGTCGATCTGGACATCGGCCAGCACCACTCTCCCGCCATTGTCGGCAATCATGCGCGCCGTCGCCGCGCCCAATCCGGAAGCGCCGCCGGTGATGATGAATACATTGCTTGCGATCTGCATGTTCCCTCGGTAAAAAAGCAAAAATAAT
>JAQGLQ010000214.1 GCA_028292785.1 Noviherbaspirillum sp.
ATCTCGGTCGCCGAGGGAAGCATCTTCACCCTGCTCGGGCCGAGCGGCTGCGGCAAGTCGACGCTGCTGCGCTGCATCGCCGGGCTCGAGGAGCCGGACGCGGGCGCGATCGACCTGAAGAACACGCCGCTGTTCAATTCGGCGCAGCGCATCAGCGTTCCCGCCAACAAGCGGCGCATCGGCATGGTGTTCCAGTCATATGCGATCTGGCCGCACATGACGGTGTTCGACAACGTTGCATTTCCGCTCAGGGTCCCGGGCAGTAAATTCAGCAAGGCGGACATCCAAAGGGAAGTCGAACGCGCGCTCGCCATCGTGCAGCTCGACGCCTTCGCGGGGCGCCAGTCGACCAAACTTTCCGGCGGACAGCAACAGCGCCTGGCGCTGGCGCGCGCGATCGTGATCAAGCCGCAACTGCTGCTGCTGGACGAACCCTTGTCCAACCTTGATGCCAAACTGCGCGAAAGCCTGCGCTTCGAACTGAAGAAGCTTCAGCGTGAACTCGGCATCACGACCATCTACGTGACCCACGACCAGAACGAGGCGCTGGCGCTGTCGGATGTCATCGCGGTCATGAAGGATGGCGAGATCCAGCAAGTCGGATCGCCGCGCGAAATCTACAACCAGCCGCGCTCCAGCTTCGTGGCCGATTTCGTGGGCAGCACCAACTTCCTCGACGGCACCGTCGAGAGCATCGAGCCGTCCGGCAACGTCAGGGTCATGACCGAGCTTGGCCCCATCATGTGCCAGACCGGCAAGGCTTTCCAGCGCAACGACCCGGTGCTGATCTCCTTTCGACCCGAGGATGTGATCATCCACGACGACGGCCTTCCGCATTCGGGCGTGAATACCTTCGGCGGCAAGGTGACGGCGTCGATCTTCTCCGGCGATTATTCGGAGGTCAGAGTCAATGTCATGGAGCGCCGGTTGAGGATCAAGGTCGCTGGCGACCGGATGATACAGAGAGGCGACGACGTTACGCTGACGATCAACCCCAACAAGACGCTGGTGGTCGAGAAGCGCGAAGCGCAGCAGGGCGAAGCGCTTGCCGCGGCGAGCGTCTGACCATGGACATCCGTTTCGGAATCTGCGGGTTGGGCTTCGCCGGCGCGGTGCTGATGGCTCCTGCCATGAAGAGCCATCCGAACGCGCGGCTCGCGGCGGCCTGCGATCCCAACGACGAGGTGCGCAGGCGGTTCGGCGAGGAATACGGCATCCCCACTTTCGCGAGCCTCGATGAAATGCTCGTCCAGGGCGAACTCGACGCGGTATATATCGCGTCCCCCCACCAGTTCCACTGCGAGCATGTGCTCAAGGCCGCCGCGCGCGGCGTGCATGTCATCGTCGAAAAACCCCTGACCCTGAGTCTGGCGGATGCGGACCGCATAGTGAGCGCGGTCGACAGCGCGAAGATCCAGCTGGTGGTCGGGACGTCGCGCAGCCACGATCCGGTGATCCGCACCATGCGCAGCATCGTGCAGAGCGGCGACGTCGGCCGGGTGGCCATGGTCAACTGCATGAACTTCACCGACTGGCTGTACCGCCCGCGCCGCCCGGAAGAACTCGATGGCAGGCAGGGCGCGGGCATCGTCTTCAACCAGTTGCCGCACCAGATCGATTGCATCAAGGCGATCACCGGCCAGAACGTGGCGGCGGTGCGCGCCGTCACCGGCCGGCTGGCGTCGCAGCGTCCCGTGGAAGGCCATAGCGCCGCGCTGCTGACGCTCGACGGGGGGGCGTGCGCCACGCTGGTGTACAGCGGCTACGATCATTTCGACAGCGACGAACTGCAGTTCTGGATCGGCGAAGGGGGCCGGCGCAAATCGCCGAACCACGGCAATGCGCGCAGGCTGCTCAAGGAACTTGACGGACGCAGCGAGGCGGAGTTCCGGCGGGTGCGCTACGGCTTCAGCGGAACCCGGGCGAAGGCGGCCGAGCCGGCCGCAGGCGAACGCAAGCAGCCGCATTTCGGATTCATTATCGCCACCTGCGAGCGCGCCGACCTCAGGCCGTCGCCGGACGGCGTGCTGATCTATGGCGACGACGGCGTGCGCGAGGTGCCGGCCATCACCGGGCGCGGAAGCTACGGGCATGGCGACACCATCGACGAACTGATCGCCGCGGTAACCGGCGACGCCCCGGCGCTACGGGATGCGCGCTGGGGACGCGACACCGTCAGAGTGTGCCTGGCGGTGCAGGAGTCGAGCAAAACCGGAGAACAAATCGTGCTGGACAGCCTTTAGGAGGTGCCTCCGGACGTGTGATTCCTTAACTTAACCGAGAGGAGTTGATCAATGACAACGCAATCCGAGAACGAGATTTTGACACGTGTGGGGCGTGGCACCCCGGCCGGCGAATTGCTGCGGCGCTACTGGCATCCGGTGGCGATGGCAGGCGATCTGACGGAAGAAGCGCCGACCAGGGCGGTCACTATTCTCGGCGAAAAGCTGGTGGTGTTCCGCTTGCCGCCGGCGGCCGGGAAGTCGCAGCCGCGCTACGGCCTGGTCGAGGAACAGTGCAACCATCGCCTGGCATCGCTGGCGTACGGCACGGTCGACAGCGAAGGCATCCGCTGCCCTTATCACGGCTGGAAGTACGACCTCGCCGGCAATTGCGTCGAACAGCCGGCCGAGCCGCCCGACAGCAAATACAAGAACGAAATTCATCAGCAGGCCTATCCGGTGCAGAAGCTGGCCGGCATGCTGTTTGCCTACCTGGGGCCGTTGCCGGCGCCGCTGCTGCCGCGCTGGGATGTGCTGGTGCGCGAGGATGGCAAGCGCTGGATCGACGTGCAGGACGTCATCAACTGCAACTGGCTGCAGCCCACCGAGAATTCGGTCGATCCCTCGCACGTCTACTGGCTGCACGGCTTTAACAATCCGAACAGCCGTCCGCGCGGCGAGTACCGCGAGAAGCACGATTTCATCAAGTTCAGGTACGGCATCGTCAAGCGCCGCACCACGCTGCCAAAGGAGCCCGGCGAGCGCGCCTGGGTGGAAGAGCATCCGCTGATCTTCCCGTCGAGCCTGCGCAACCTGCGCTACAACAACCAGGACCTCGACGCTACCGAAACATGGAAGGAGGGCCTGGTCGCGCGCCACTACATCGAATTCCGGGTGCCAGTCGACGATGCCCACACGCAGGTCTACCACGTCAATTTCACGCCGTCGGAAACCGAGCGTTCTCCGGCCGACGTCGATCCTCCCTACGAATTCCATCCGGTCAGGGATGCGAACGGCAACTACTACATGGACCGGGTGTGGGTGCAGGACGTCATGGCGTGGGAAACCCAGGGCGCGATCACCGACCGTTCGCGCGAGCACCTGGGCGCGGCCGACCGCGGCATCGTGGTATTTCGCAAATTGCTGAGGGAGCAGATCGAAGTCGTGCGCAACGGCGGCGAGCCGATCGGCGTGATCCGCGATCCGAAGGAGAACGAATCGCTCGATCTCGGCGTGATCAACGAGCGCTATGGCCTGATGCGCTCGGAAACCCAGGAAGTGCGCGAGCAGGCGAAGGAGGAGGCATGAGCGGTACGGCGGTCGACCTGACCGAACTGCGCGAAAGAGTGGCGAAGGCATGCCGTGTGCTCGGCAAGCTCGACCTGACCAATCATATTCTTGGCCATGTGAGCATGCGCGTGCCCGGCACGGACACCGTGCTGATCCGGGCGCGCGGCCCGGCCCAGTCGGGCGTACGCTTCACCAAAGCGAAGGATGTCATCACGGTCGACCTCAACGGGCGGAAGGTCGAGGGTACGGCGGGACTCGATGCGCCGAACGAAGTCTTCATCCACACCTGGCTCTACCGCACGCGGCCCGAGGTCAATGCCGTGCTGCATGCGCATCCGGCGACCACGGTGCTGTTCACCTGCTGCGACAAGCCGCTGCTGCCACTGTACGGCGCCTACGATCCGGGCAGCCTGCGGCTGGTGCGCGATGGTATTCCGATGTTTCCGCGCAGCGTGCTGGTGGCCGACGATGCGATCGGAGAAGAGTTCGCCGCCACCTTCAAGCAGGGGCGGGCCTGTCTGATGTATGGCCACGGCATTACGACTTGCGGCGCGAGTCCAGAGGAAGTGACGCTGACCGCCATCTCGCTGAACAACCTGGCTGAAATGAATTATCGCGCCCATGTGCTGGGCGGAGCAAAAGCGATCCCGCCGGAGGATATGGAAGCCTTGTCGAACCTGGCCGAGAATCGCGGCAAGGAAGCGCGCGATACGCCCATATGGCGCTATTACTGCGAACTGCTGGGCGAAGAACCGTAAGGAAAGTGCCGCTCCAGCGATAGAAGCGCTCGCGAGGACCTGCACACCATGAGTTGGGCCGCCTGGATAACGATGACAGGCACTAAAGCCGATAAATAAGGAGACATGACCATGCAGCCGAAATCGAATTGGATGAAGTTTTTGATACTGGCCACGATGGCGCTGTCCGCCGGACAGGCAAGCGCGCAGGCCGCCGGATCGACCCCTCTGCCGGCTGACTGGCAGCAGACAGTCGAACGCGCGAACAAGGAAGGCAAGCTGATCCTGTTCGGGCAGGCCAACAACAATTATCGCACCAAGATCATCGCCGGCTTCAACAAGCAATACCCAAATATCAGGGTCGAGTACCGTGCCGGCACCAAGAATGCCGATCTTCTTTCGAAGATCGTGTCGGAAAAGCGGGCCGGCGTGCATGAAGTCGATTTGCTACTGTGGGGCGCCAGCTCGACCTATGGCGATCTTCTTCCGATGGGCTACGTCGTGCCGGTCAAGGACATCCTCGTGCTGCCCGAACTGAAAGATCCCACCAAGTGGGTCGGCGGCAAGCTCCAGTATGCCGACAAAGAAGAAAAACATGTGGCGGCCTACGCCCAGTTCATCGGCAAGGAGTTTCTTGTCAACACCAAGATGGTCGATGTCTCCAAGATGAAAAGCTATGAAGACCTGTTCGATCCCAAGCTCGCCGGCAAGATCGTAGTGGCCCATCCCAAGGACGTCGGCCAGGCTCAGTATTCCTTCGGCTTCTTCTACTTTTATTACGGCGAGGAGTTTTTCAAGAAGCTGGCGGCGCAAAAGCCGGTGGTAGTGAAGGACGTCAAGCAGCTGATCGAATGGGTGGCGCACGGCAAGTACGCCATAGGCATCGGTCCCGGCAACCAGGCGGCGTTTCAGGAACTGGTGGATGCCGGTATCCCGGTCGAGGGCATGGTGCTGAAAGAAGGCGGCTACTATTCGCCCGGCTACAACAACGTCTCGCTGATGAACAAGGCGCCGCATCCGAATGCGGCCAAGGTGTTCGCCAACTGGCTGTTCACCAAGGAAGGCCAGGAAGTGGTGATCAGTGCGCTCGGCGGCAGCTCGGTGCGCACCGACGTGTCCAGTCCGCTGGTGCTCGACAAGGACAAGAAGTGGTTTGCGCCGCACCTGGAATCCAGCGATCCGATCCGGGACAAGGCGATCGAGGCGTTCAACAAGTACATCCCGCAATAAGAACCAACCGGACGAAGGGATCGGGATATGTCTCCTGAAGATAATGAAATGCTGACCCATGTGGGTGCCGGCACCCCGATGGGCGAGCTGTTCCGCCGCTTCTGGCTGCCTGCCATATTGTCATCGGAAATGCCGGAGCCCGATGCGCCGCCGAAGCGCCTGCGGCTTCTGGGCGAGGACCTGGTCGCGTTCCGCGACAGCGCCGGACGCGTCGGCATTCTCGAAGCCTACTGCGCGCACAAGCTGGCGCCGCTGTACAACGGCCGCAACGAAGACGGCGGATTGCGCTGCGTGTACCACGGCTGGAAATTCGATAGCGCCGGCCAGTGCGTCGATATTCCGAACCTGCCGCCCACCTTCAATATCGCCGGGCTGAAGCAGAAGGCCGGGCTCAAGGCCTACCCGACGCGCGAGGCGGGCGGCATGATCTGGATCTACATGGGCCCCGCGGACCGCAGGCCGGAGCTGCCGAACTTCGAGTGGACGCGGGTGCCGCCGGATCATCGGCACGTGGGCCGCTGGCTACAGCGCAGCAACTGGGCGCAAGGCATGGAAGGCGAGATCGATACCTCGCACATCAGCTTCCTGCACCGGGAATTCGTGCCGCGGCCGCAAGTCAAGGGACACGTGAACGTCACCGCCCACACGCCCCCCGGTTCGAAGGAAGACGGCGCGCCGGTGATCACGCTGAAGGAGACCGGCTACGGCTTCGTGTACGGCGCGCGGCGCAACAATGATTCCGGCAACTTCTACTGGCGCGTGACCCAGTGGTTCGTGCCGATGTACAGCATGATCCCGAACGGTGAATATCCGCGCTCCGGCCGCGCCTGGGTGCCGGTCGACGACCATCATGTGATGGTCTTCAATTACACCTATCGCGCCGACCGCGCCTTCACGCCGGACGAGGTGGCGTATCTGGATGCCGGCCCGTCGTTTCCGCCGCCGCGGGAATACGGCGCGCATGAAATGCCCGACGGCTACGTGATCGACACCTATCTGCCGCTGGCGCGCAGGAGCAACGACTACCAACTCGACCGCGAGCGCCAGAAAACCAGGAATTTCTCGGGCATCGGCGTCGTCACCGACCAGGACCGCGCGCTGCAGGAAAACATGAAGAGCATTCCCGGGCTCGGGCCGGGCCGGATCGTCGACCGTTCGCGCGAAATGCTGGTGCCCTCCGACCTGCCGGTCATCACCGCCCGGCGCATCGTGCTGAACATGGCCAGGGACCTGCAGAAGGGCATCGAACCGATGCAGCCAGGGAACGGCGAGTTGTATAACGTCCTGTCGATGTCGGCGTTGTCGCCCGAGAAGGAATTCGATGAATTCCTGGAGGCGCGCGCCGAGCAGGCGCGGCCGATCGTATAGGCCCGATCATGCGTCCCATCTCCGACCACGCGACACTGATCCCGATTTCTCTCATCACCGGCTTCCTCGGCAGCGGCAAAACCACGCTGCTCGGCAAGCTGCTGCGCAGCCCGCAATTCGCCGACACCGCGGTGATCATCAATGAATTCGGCGAGCAGGGACTGGACCACCACTTGATCGAAAAAATCGACAGCGAGACTGTGCTGATCGAAGGCGGCTGCATCTGCTGCACCGTGCGCGACGACCTGGCCGAGACCCTGGCGGAGCTGCTGCGCAAAAGGAAGGCGGGGGCTGTGCCGGCGTTCCGGCGGGTGGTGATCGAAACCACCGGCCTGGCCGATCCCGCGCCCATCTTGCATACCCTGCTGACACACGAGGAAGTCGCACCGCATTTCGGTCTCGACGGTGTGATTACCACGATCGACGCGGTCAATGGCGCCGCCGAGCTCGACATGCAGCCGGAATCGGTCAAGCAGGCCGCCATCGCCGACCGCATCGTACTCACCAAGTCGGATCTCGCCAGTGCCGACCAGGTGACGGGCCTGAAGGCACGGCTTCATCATCTCAATCCCGGCGCACCGGTCATTGTCGCCGTCAGCGGAGATGCCGATCCGGAGGCGTTGTTCGGTGCGGGATTTTACGATCCGCGCACCAGGACCGCCAAGGTACAGGCATGGCTGCGCGACGAAGCGCTGCATGACTGCGGGCATTGCGACCATGAGTCGCATCGCCACGATGCCGGCATTGCTTCATTCGTGCTGACCTTCGACGCGCCGCTGGACTGGGATATCGTCGCCAACCGCTTCGGCGGCCTGACTTATTTTCATGGCGACAGACTGCTGCGGATCAAGGGCATCCTGAACGTGGCCGGCGAGGCGGGACCGGTTGTGATGCATGCGGTACAGCATCTGTTTCACGAGCCGACGGCGCTCGCCGAATGGCCAAGCGAGGACCGCCGTTCGCGCATCGTGTTCATCACGCGCGATCTGGAGCGCAGCGTGATCGAAGCGGCGTTGCGCGGTATGGAAGCGCAGCATCGCTACTGCCCATCTTAATAACCAAGGAGGAGACGAAATGATCATCGATTGCCACGGCCACGTCAGCGCACCGGCCGAGCTCTGGGCTTACAAGGCCGGTATCCTGTCGCACCGCGGCGCGCATGGACGCGGCAAGGTTTCCATCAGCGACGAGGAACTGATCGCAGCGGCCAACAAGAAAGAGATGGCGCCGGTCGGCCACCTCGACATGCTGAAGCGCAACGGCACCGACATGCAGCTGATTTCGCCGCGGCCGTTCCAGATGATGAACTCGGCCAAGCCGGCCCGGGTGGTGCACTGGTTCTGCGAAGAGGTCAATACCATCATCCACCGCCAGGTGCAGTTGCTGTCGGACCGCTTCT
>JAQGLQ010000235.1 GCA_028292785.1 Noviherbaspirillum sp.
CCGCGGCATATTCGCGCAGCGAGCGCTCCAGAGTCAATTCTTTCATTGCTTTCCTCAGGCAGACTGCGACTGTGCAGCGCGATACTCGGGGCACGGCTGCAATTCCTCGAAGCCGGCCTGGCGATCGACGCCGACCGTGTGCACCAGGTTGCGCTCCATGCCGAGCAGGAATACCGAGTCCTTGCCGGTATTTACATGGCGATAGATCACGCCGTCCTTGAAGGTCGGCAGCGTCATGACATCGCCGGCCTTCCATGCATGGCGCACGCCGTCGACTTCGGTATAGCCCTCGCCCTGCAGGATGTAGAACACCGCGTCGCCGCCATGACGCTGCACGCCGCTGCGGCTGTCCACCGGGATCTCCTGGCGATAGAAAATATTGGTCTGCACCGCGCTGTAGGCGATGCAGGGATGCAGATACCACTGCATCTTGCCGTGCGCGTTCAGTTCCCACGGCAATTCGTCGCCGCGGATCATCCAGGTACCCTCCTCCAATCGGCGGCGCTGCACGTCGCGCAATGCCACCAGGCGGTCGAACATGTTGGTGGTCTTCAGCTCGTCGGGGTGAGCGACCAGCGGCACCTGCTCGGTATTCGCCGTGGTCTTCCATTCGGTGTATTTTTCACCGCCGGCGATGGTGGTGGTCGAGCCGCGCAGGTCGGGGGTATCGCTCAGCTGGTCGATGCTGTTGGCAATGAACGGCGCCATCATCATGTCGCGCAGGGCGATCCAGCGGCAGCCCTTGGTCGTATCCTTGTTCCAGTGCTGGTGCGAGCAGCCGCACGGCATGATGGGCAGGAGCAGCAGGTCGCCCGCCTTCCATTCGAGCAGATTGCCGTTGACCTCGGTCGCACCTTCGCCTTCCACCACGTAGATGACGATGCCGCCCTGGTGATTGTGGCGGCCCGACTGGCGCTTGATCAGCTGCTCGAATACGGCCCAGCTGCTGACGGCGGTATCGTCCAGCAAGGGCGACAGATAGAATTTCACGAAGCCCTGGCGCGATGCCTGGAATTCGCGCTCGTCGCCGCGGATCAGCAGTTTGCCGGTCTTCTGCCGCTCGATGCCTTTCTGGTAATAGCGTACGGTCTGTTCGTACACCGAGTCCTGGATGGCTTCCAGGCCCTTCACTCGTTCACGTTCCATCATGTCTCCTTGGTTTATCTTGTCGTTTATTTTGCGAGCAGTTCTTTCGACAGCTCCTGCGCGCGCAGCTTGACTGCCGCATACTTCTCGTCGGAGATGTCGAGATAGGAGCTGGCCTTTTGCGGGTCGAGCGCGAAGTCGGGATTGCCCGGCTTGACGTCGACGCGCAGGCTGTTGGTCTTGCTGAGGTCGGCGAAGCGCTGCTGGGTTTTCTGTGTCAACAGCCAGTTCAGGAACACCTTGGCGGCATTCGGGTTAGGTGCCTTGTTCATCAGCACGACCGCGTTGCCGGCGACGGCGTTGTAGCCGGCGATCGGCTTGACGTTCTTGCCGAGTCCCTGCTCCTGGAACTGCGTGATCGGGCCGGCGCTGCCGAGGCCGATGGCAATCGGATAACGGTTGCGCACCACCCATTCCGCCATCTGCCTTCTGTTGTCCGATACCATGATGTCCTGCTTGGTCAGCAGGTCGCGCACGAACTGTTCGCCGTACAGCTGCATCAGGGTCGCCAGTCCGGCGGTGCCCGAGCCGCCGTTGCGCGGGTCCTGCATCACGATCTTGCCTTTCCAGCGCGGATCGATGATGTCCTTCGCGGTCTTGAGCTGGCTTTCCGGCGCCGAATCGCGATTGACGATCAGCTCGCCGGCCAAAAGGCCGGTGGTGTGCAGCACATACTTGTTTTCGATATCGCCGAACAGTCCCTTCACTCCGCCCTTGGTCATCCACTTCTTGTCGTCCACCACCTCCGGCAGTACCAGCAGCGGCAGGATCGGATCGAGCAGCCCCTTGTCCTTGGCCTGATAAGTGATGGCGTCCACGCCGCCGATGCGCAGGTCCCACAGATACTGGCCGACCTCGCGCTCCTTGTAGACCACCGGCCAGAAATCGCGCAGATTGCCGGCCGTGTATTTGACCTTGATGCCGGGATAATCCTGTTCGAAGCTGACCAGCACCTGGCGCAGCAATTCGCCCGACAAGGCGGAAATCACCACGCTGCCTTCCTTCTTTGCGGCAGCGACCGTCTTTTCCCAGTCTGCGTTGCTATCGGCCGCGGCCGGAGCGGCATGCATGGCGGCGAGGACCGCGCAGCCGGCGATCCATTTCCAGTGTTTCATCATTGTTGTCTCCTGTAATAGTTATGATGGGCACCGCTGCAGCCGGCGCCGTATGGGCATTGTGCCTTTTGCCTCGTGCCGTCGCCGGCGCCGGCTCAGCCGCCGCCGATCTTCTTCAGGTATTGCGGAAACTGATCCTTGCCGAACACCGCCTGATAAGCACGCATCAGCAGCATCGGATTGATGCGCTTGCTGGCGAGCGTGCGCACATCCATGCGCTTGAGCAGTTCGCGTTCCGCCGGCTCGAGCGGATAACGGTCGAGATGCGGGTCGGGGTCGGCGCGAAACATGGGACCAGTCTGCGGCTTCCGGACCAGATCCCATAGCACTTTCTCGATGGTATAGCTGCTCATGGCTTGCTCCCGCGGAGGCGTTATTGATCGAAGAAGGTGCCGGCCACGACGGCGGCATTGATTTCCGCCCAGCGCCGGCCGGACTTGGCCGCATTCTCCAGCAGCGGCGCCGGCGTCAGATGGTAAGGCGGACGGCACGGCCCGGCATTCATCCAGCCGCCGGCATTGGCGCGGCCTTTTTCCAGTCCGATGTTGAACATCGCGAATTCCTTGAATCCGCCGGGCGGTATGAACAGCGCCGAAGCGCCGCCGGCCGCGTCGTTCAGTTTCCGCGCACGGCTCCAGTCGCCGGTGCTCTTCGCGCGGATCACTTCGTCGCGTAGCGCGGTCACCAGCTGCGGACCGCACACCGCGCCGCCGCTCCAGAACGCGGTGCAGAAATCGGGTTCCATGCGCGCCGCGCCGTAGTAATCGTTATTGACCGGCATGAAGCGGATACGCCGGCGGCTGGCATTGATGTCGCGCAGCAGCGTGCCCAGTCCGAGATACTTGGCGCTGACGACCTGCGGGATGTCGGCCAGCTGCGCCCAGAACGCCGCCGGGTATTCGAAGGCAAACGCTTCGGGATTCGCGTAGACGCAGATGGCGGTATCCGGGCAAGCCTCGGCCACGTCACGGTAATACTGGACCGCGACCGGCACGCTGGCCGAGCACCACATCGGCAGGCCCAGCATCGTGCCATTGGCGCCGATGTCGGCGGCGACGCGAGTCTGCTCTATGGTATCGCGCGTATTGAGCGTGGTGGTGCCGACGAAGATCGGCACGCGGCCGCGCGCCGCATCGACCATCGCACCCATGAAAGCTTTCTTCTCGTCCCAGGTCAGGGTCGCACACTCGCCCAGCGTGCCGAGGCTCATGATGCCATCCACGCCGGCGTCGATCAGTGCGTTCACCACGCGCGCCGTTTCATCGACGTCGACGGTATCGCGGGCACGCCAGTCGTCGGCGCCGGGCTTGGCGGGCGTGGGGATGATCACCCATGCGCCCTGAATTTCGTCCATGGTCATTAGTCCGCGGTTTGCTGGCATTGCGTGTCTCCTGAAATTAGTCGGTACGTGCACCTGCGCATTACGCTGTCAGGCATTCCTCAAGAAAATCGAGGCGGTCATTCCCCCAGAACATTTCGTCGCCGACCATCATCATCGGCACGCCGAATACGCCGAGGCGGTAAGCCTCTTCCTGGATTTCACGATAGCGCGTCTGCGCCTGTGGCGTCGCCACATAGCCGAACAAATCGCGCGCATCCATCCCGATATCGCCGGCGACCGCGGTCAGCAGCGCGTCGTCGTCCGGATCGCCGCCGAGTCCCCATACGCGATGGAAGGCTGCATTGGCATAGGCTTCGGCCAAGCCGCGGTCGGCGGCGAGCAGCAGGCCGCTGTTCAGGCGCGGCGCGCGGAATGCTTTCGGATCGGTCATCGGCAGGCCGTAGCGCTGCGCCCAGCCGAGGCGGTCGCGGCGGATGAAGCGTGCCTTGGCGGGAACGGCGCGCGTCGACGGCGCGAAGTTGCCGGCCGCGAGCTTGGCGTGCATTACATCCATCGGACGGTAGTCGATGACGGCACCGTGGCGCGCGGCGATTTCCGGCAGCTGCGCGTTGGCCAGATAGGCGAACGGGCTGATGAAGTCGAGATAGAAAACGATTCTGCGTTCACTGTTCATGCCGGCCTCATACCTGATAGACATCCAGCACCGCGTTGATCATGTCGTTGATCACCACGATCTTCTTGCGCCTGATGCGCCATAAGCCATCCACCTGCGCCAGCCGGTATTCGTAACGCCCGTACAGGGTATCGGTGTGCTCGAAGCGATAGGTGTTGGCCTGCCATTGCGCATACACCGGCAGCAGTCCGTCTTGCATCTCGCCGAGGCGGATATTGGTAACCTGGTGCCAGGTGCGCGGCAAGGGAGTCGACGCGGCCGACATCCCGGTGCGAATGCGCAGGATGCGGTCCTCCAGTCTGGCACGGCGGTCGTGATAGATCATCGAGACTTCGGTCTTCGGATTTGTCACCAGCGCATGTTCGCCTTTCCATGCCGGCAGCCAGTATTCGCAGTCCTCGGTGAACAGCGCGAGCCAGTCGTCCCAGCGCTGTTCATCCAGCGCCGCGGCTTCGCGGTACAGCAGGTCGCTGACCCGGTTCAGTGTCGACGGCTCCATGATCACGCTTCCTCCTTCGCCATCATTTTTGTCCACTGGCGGTACATGCCGTGGTAAAGCAGTTCATCTTGCGGATTGCTGCCGCCGGCATACGGTTCGATGCCGAGCGCGCGCGCGTCTTCGTCGGGCCCGGGCTGCAGCCGCTGCATGCCGCGGTCATAGCCATGCTCGACCTCCGGCGCCGCTTCGCAGCCGACCTGCATGCTTTCGAACACCGCCAGATCATCCGAGGTGGCCAGGCCGCTGGCGTTGAAGAAATCCTCGAACTGACGGATGCGCCGCTCGCGTGCCGCCGCGCTCTCGCCGCGCGGCCCGAAGCAGTAGCTCTTGACTTCGGTGACATTGGCCGAGACCGGGCGGATCACGCGGATCTGGGTCGAGTTCTGATCCAT
>JAQGLQ010000240.1 GCA_028292785.1 Noviherbaspirillum sp.
CTCTCGGGGAGCATAGCGACGAAGTGTTGCGCAAGCTGGGGTATGATGACGCCGATATCGCGCAGCTAAGACGCGACAAGGTCATTTAGGAGACACAATGCCGAAGAACTTCTGGAAGCAGTTCGCGATAGCCCTGGCGCTGTTCCTCGCCGGGTACTTCACTTTCAACAGCAAGCTCTTCGCGCAAACCCTCGAAAAGCCCAAGGTGTCCATCGCCGTCGGCGGCAAGAACCTGTTCTACTATCTGCCGCTGACGGTCGCGGAACAGCTCGGCTACTTCAGGGACGAAGGCTTGCAGGTCGAGATCAGCGATTTCGCCGGCGGCGCCAAGGCGCTGCAGGCACTGATCGGCGGCAGCGCCGACGTGGTGTCGGGCGCCTATGAACACACGATCAACATGCAGGCCAAGGGCCAGATGATCACGGCCTTCGTGCTGCAGGGAAGCGCGCCGCAGATCGTGCTCGGCGTGTCGAACAAGACCATGCCGAACTACAAGTCCATCGCCGACCTGAAGGGCAAGAAAATCGGCGTCACCGCGCCCGGTTCCTCGACCAGCATCATGGCGAGCTATGTGCTCGCCAAGGGAGGACTGAAACCATCGGACGTGTCCTTCATCGGCGTCGGCACCGCGGCGGGAGCGTTGTCGGCCCTGCGTTCCGGCCAGATCGATGCGATCTCCAATCTCGATCCGGTGATTACGATGCTGCAGCAGAAGAACGATATCAGAGTGATTTCCGATACCCGCACCATGAAGGACACCAATGACGTATTCGGAGGCCCGATGCCGGCGGCAACCCTGTACGCGCCGGAAGCCTTCCTGAAGAAAAATCCCAACACTGCGCAGGCGCTGACCAACGCCATGGTGCGTGCGCTCAAGTGGATCCAGAAGGCCGGACCGTCCGACATCATCAAAGCGGTGCCGGAGAGTTATCTGCTCGGCGACCGCGCGCTCTACATCGAAGCATTCATGAAAGTGCGCGAAGCGATTTCTCCCGATGGCATGATTCCAGACGCCGGTCCGAAAACCGCGCTGAAGACATTGCAGACATTCGAGACCGGACTGGCCGGCAAGAACATCGACCTTTCCAGAACTTTCACCAACGAATTCGTGAAGAAGGCTAACGCCAAATACAAATAGCCGGAGCAGGCAAGACATACAACGATGATTCCAGCGCTTGCTCTCGACAACATCAGCTGCACCTTCGTCTCCAGGGACGATCGCGCGCAGCGTTACACGGCGGTCGCCGATACCACGCTCTCGATCGCGCCGGGCGAATTCGTGTCTGTCGTCGGCCCCACCGGCTGCGGCAAATCGACCTTGCTCAATGTCGGCGCCGGGCTGCTTGAACCGTCATCCGGCAGCGTCAGGGTATTCGGCGAGGAGCTGAAGGGAATCAACCGGCGCGCCGGCTACATGTTCCAGGCCGAGGCGTTGATGCCGTGGCGCAGTGCCCTGCAGAACGTGATCGCCGGCTTGCAGTTTCGCGGCATCGATGAAGCACAGGCAATGAGCGATGGCGAAGCCTGGCTCGCGCGCGTGGGCCTGCAGGGTTTCGGCGACCGCTACCCGCATCAGCTTTCCGGCGGCATGCGCAAACGGGTCGCGCTGGCGCAGACATTGATACTCGACCCCGACATCATGCTGATGGATGAGCCGTTTTCCGCGCTGGATATCCAGACCCGTCAGCTGATGGAAAACGAAGTGCTCGACCTGTGGAGCGCGAAGAAGAAAGCCGTGCTGTTCATCACCCACGATCTCGATGAGGCGATCGCGATGTCGGATCGCGTCGTGGTGCTGTCGGCCGGTCCCGCCACGCGCCCGATAGGCGAGTTCGTGATCGACCTGCCGCGACCGCGCGACGTCGCCGAAATCCGCATCCATCCGCGTTTCGTCGAACTGCATGCGCAGATCTGGGGTGTTCTGCGCGACGAGGTACTGAAGGGATACAAGCAGCAAAAGGTGCTCGCCTGATGTGGAACGTCATCAAACCCAATCAAAAAAATCTGCGCGCATGGCAGGCACTGGTGCTGGTCGCGTTTTTCGCGATCTGGCATATCGCCACGCGCGATCCGCAGGCGGCGTTTTTCTTTGGTGAGCCGAACAAGATACTCGTGCGCGTATGGGAATGGTTCACCGTCGGCAGCGGCAGCCTCGAGGTCGGCATCGGGGATGCGACCTGGTTCACGCTGAGCTTTCCCGCGGAAATCTATCCGCATCTGGTGATCACGCTGACGGAAACCCTGCTTGCCTTCGCGATCGGCACCTTGCTCGGGCTCGGCTGCGGCTTGTGGCTCGCGCTGTCGCCGGTGGCGTCCGCCATTCTCGATCCGTATATCAAGGCCGCGAATTCGATGCCGCGCGTCATCCTCGCGCCTATTTTCGCGATGTGGTTCGGGCTCGGCATCTGGTCGAAAGTGGCGCTGTCGGTCACCCTGGTTTTCTTCATCGTATTTTTCAATGTGTACCAGGGCGTGAAGGAAGTCAGCCCGGTGGTGCTGGCCAACGCGCGCATGCTCGGTGCCAGCCGGCGCCAGCTGCTGCGCCACGTCTATTTGCCATCGGCGACTTCCTGGGTGTTTTCAAGCCTGCATACCTCGGTCGGCCTGGCTTTCGTCGGCGCCATTGTCGGTGAGTACCTCGGTTCGGCGCGCGGCGTCGGCTATCTGATCCTGCAGGCTGAAGGCTCTTTCGACATCAATACTGTGTTCGCCGGCATCCTGGTGTTGACGGCCTTCGCGCTGATCCTCGACGGCCTGGTCGGCGTCATCGAACGGCGGCTGATGAAATGGCAGCCGAGGTCGGGCGAGACCGAGAAGCTGTAGCGCCATTTCAGATTTCTTCTGCGGACCGTCGCTCGCGCAGGGCGGTTTGACGCGTGACAAGCACAATGCGCCGGGTTGGGCGCATTGTGCTTGTCGCGAGCCGTAGCTCGATGCCAGGCAAGATCGTCCGGCAGGCTCGGCCGACTGCCATACCCGAGGAATCACCATGGATATGCTTCACCCAGCCAGCCCGCAATGCGATGATGATCGCGCTTCCGCAGTCGACTACGACGTGCTGGTGGTGGGCGGCGGAATCAACGGCACGGGGATCGCGCGCGACGCCGCCGGCCGGGGCATGTCGGTCGCGCTATGCGAAAAGGACGATCTCGGCGCCCATACCTCGTCCGCA
>JAQGLQ010000305.1 GCA_028292785.1 Noviherbaspirillum sp.
CACCGCGGCATGCAGTTCTGCCGCGAGCGCAGCGGCAACCGCAAGGAATTCGTCTGTCCGTATCACCAGTGGAGTTACACCCTGGAAGGCAATCTGCAGGGCGTGCCCTTCCGGCGCGGCGTCAAGCAGGATGGCAAAGTCAACGGCGGCATGCCCAAGGATTTCAAGACCGAGGAAAACAGCCTCAACAAACTGAAGGTCGCGACCCGGGGCGGCGTGGTGTTCGCTTCCTTCGACCATGAGGTCGAATCCCTCGAGGATTTTCTCGGGCCGGAAATCCTCTCTTATTTCGACCGCCTGTTCAATGGCCGCAAGCTGACCATCCTCGGCTACAACCGCCAGCGCATTCCGGGCAACTGGAAGCTGATGCAGGAGAACATCAAGGACCCATACCATCCCGGCCTGCTGCATACCTGGTTCATCACCTACGGCCTGTGGCGCGCGGATAACAAGTCGCAGCTGAAGATGGACGACCGCTTCCGCCATGCGGCGATGATCTCCACGCGCGGCAACCAGGGCGCGAAGAATGAGGTGACCGCCGGCGTAACCAGCTTCAAGGAGACCATGGAGATCAATGACAAGCGCCTGCTCGACATTGTCCATGAGCCGTGGTGGGGCGCGCCGACGGCGGTGATGATGACCATCTTTCCAAGCGTGATTTTCCAGCAGCAGGTCAACAGCGTATCGACCCGCCATATCCAGCCCAACGGACACGGCTCGTTCGACTTCGTGTGGACTCATTTCGGATTCGAGGACGACACGCCCGAGATGACCGAGCGCCGCCTGATCCAGGCCAATCTGTTCGGCCCGGCCGGGTTCGTATCGGCCGATGACGGCGAGGTGATCGAGTTGTCGCAGTTCGGCTTTGAACAGAAACCTTACCACCGCGCATTGGCGGAACTCGGCGGCGTCGAGGTCGAGAACACCGACCACATGGTGACCGAGACGCTGATTCGCGGCATGTACAACTACTGGCGCAAGGTGATGGAGGTCTGATCATGATGAATGATTTTCAACGGTATTTCGACCTGGTGCGGCTGTACGCGGACTATGCCGCGGCGGTGGATGCCAAGGACTGGGACAGGTGGATCGAGTTTTTCACCGACGACTGCGAGTACAAGGTTCAGCCGCGCGAAAACTTCGAGCGCGGCTTTCCGCTCGCCACGCTGATGCTGCTGTCGAAAGGCATGCTGAAGGACCGCGCCTACGGCATCAAGGAAACCCTGTTCCATGATCCCTACTATCAGCGCCACGTGGTCGGCGTGCCGCTGGTGCTGAAGGAAGAGGGCGATGTGATCGTGTCCGAAGCCAATTACTCGGTCTTTCGCACCAAGCTCAGCCAGGAAACCACCGTGTTCAACGTCGGCCGCTACCTGGACCGGGTACGGGTGACGCCGCAAGGCATGAAGTTCGAATCGCGGCTGTGCATTTATGACACCGAGATGATTCCCAATTCCATCATTTATCCAATCTGAGGAAAGAACATGACGCAAAACTGGATCGACGTGGCAGCGGCGGACTCGGTACCCGACGATGACGTAAGAGCCGCCGCGGCGGACGGAAAGGAACTCGCGCTCTACAGCGTCGATGGAACAATTTATGCGACGGACAATATCTGCACGCATGGATTCGCGCGGTTGTCGGATGGCTTTCTTGACGGCTTCGAAATCGAGTGCCCCTTGCATCAGGGCTGCTTCGATGTCCGCAGCGGCAAGGCGACTTGCGCTCCGGCGAGCCAGGATATCGCGACCTATCCGGTGAAGATCGAAAACGGGCGGGTGTTCGTGGATCTTGGCGCTTGAAGCGAGGATTGCGCAATATTTAGCTAAAACAAGGAGATGAAAAAATGAATTCCCATAAACTCGCGGCGGCGCTGCTTGCGTGCGGCATATTGAGTGCGGCGCCGTTCGCTTCCGCGCAGGTGAAGATCGGTCTGTCGGCGGCGCTGTCCGGCAGCGTCGCCGTTGTCGGCCAGGATCAGGTGGATGGGTTCATGCTCGCGCTGGAACAGCTGGGCGGCAAGCTCGGCGGCCAGGCGGTGACCGTCATCAAGGAAGACGACCAGCTCAAGCCGGAACTCGGCAACCAGATCGTGCGCAAGTTCATCGACAAGGAAAAGGTCGATGCCATTGTCGGCCTCGGCTTTTCGAACGTGATCATGGCCTCGATCAAGCCCATCGTCGAATCGGGAACCGTGGCGATCGCCACCAATGGCGGTCCGTCGCCGATCGCCGGCGCCGGCTGCGCGGCCAATGTATTCTCGGTGGCATGGCAGAACGACGGCGCGGCGGAAGCGATGGGCAAGTTCGTGCAGGACAAGGGCGTCAAGCGCGTCTACCTGATGGCGCCCAACTACCAGGCGGGCAAGGACATGCTCACCGGCTTCAAGCGGTATTACAAAGGCGAGGTGGTGGACGAGGTCTATACCCAGGTCAATCAGACCGATTATTCCGCCGAGATCGCGCAGCTGCAGGCCGCCAAGCCTGACGCGGTGTTCGCCTTCTATCCGGGCGGCATGGGCGTGAACTATGTGCGCCAGCTCAGCCAGGCCGGCCTGCTGACCAAGATTCCGAATTATTCCGTGTTCACCGTGGACGGCACCACGATGCCGGCGCTCAACGACGCCTCGGTCGGCACGATCTCGGGAGCGATGTGGGACGCCGCGCTCGATACGCCCGAGAACAAGAAATTCGTCGCCGCATTCCAGGCCAAGTACAAGCGCGTGCCCAGCGAATACGCCGCTACCGGCTACGATGCCGCGCAAGTGCTGAACGTGGCGATCGGAAAGGTGGGCGGCAAGACTTCCGACAAGAAGGCCTTCGCGGCGGCCGTGAAAGCGGCCGGTTCCGAATTCAAGTCGGTGCGCGGGCCCTTCGCCTTCAACAACAATAATCTGCCGGTCCAGAACTATTATGCTTTCCACGTGGTGAAGGAAGGCGGCAAGCCGGTGGTCAAGATGCTCGGCACGCCGCTGACGCAGCACAAGGATGCTTACCATGCGAAGTGCCCGCTGAAATAAGAAAACGGCTGGCGTAGAGAATATCCGTCGCCTCTCCCCCGCGGGGAAGCGGCGGTGGTATTTTTGCGGAAGTCCTGAAAATAATAATGGCCGTCCTCCGCGCAGCGATGAGCGTGCGGCAGTACAGAGGAGACACCCATGCCTTTAAATCTTGTAATACCGCAGCTGCTGAACGGCCTGCAATACGGCGTCCTGCTGTTCCTGCTCGCGGCCGGCCTTACGCTGGTGTTCGGCATCATGAGCTTCGTCAATCTTGCGCACGGCTCGCTCTACATGCTGGGCGCGTATTTCGCCGCGACCACCTACAGCCTGACTTCTTCCTTCGGCCTCGCCGTGCTGGGGGCGGTAGCCGGCTGCATCCTGCTCGGTTTCATATTGGAGAAGCTGGCGGTGTCGCGTCTGTACAGCCGCGATCACCTCGACCATGTGCTGGCGACGTTCGGCATGGTGCTGTTCTTCAATGAAATCGTCCGCATCATCTGGGGTCCGCAGCCTTATTTCCTGCCTTTGCCCAGCTTCCTCGAAACCACGGTCGACCTGTTCGGCATCACCTATCCCGCCTATCGTTTCGGCATCATCGTGGTCGGCTTGCTGGTGGCCATCGGCGCTCATCTGCTGATGCATCGCACGCGCCTCGGCATGCTGATCAGGGCCGGCGCGGACAATCCGAAAATGGTCGGTGCGCTCGGAGTCAACATCAAGCTGCTCAACGCGCTGCTGTTCGCGCTCGGCTCGGCGCTGGCCGGCCTGGCGGGCGTGATGGCCGGTCCGATCCAATCGATCCAGGCCGGCATGGGCGAACCGGTGCTGATCACCGCGCTGGTGGTGATCGTGATCGGCGGCATCGGTTCGGTAAGCGGCGCATTCTACGCCGCGCTCATCGTTGGCGTCGCCGATACGCTCGGGCGCGCCTTTCTTCCGGCCTTGCTGCGGGAGATGATGAGTCGCGATCTGGCCAACGCGGCCGGCCCGGCGCTGGCATCGATGCTGGTGTACATCCTGATGGCGGTCGTGCTCGCCGTTAAACCGCAAGGCTTGTTCCCCGCAGGGAGAAACTGATGACGCGCAAACCATCCATGTTGCGGCCAAGCCTGCTAGTGCCGCTGCTGATATTCGCCGTGCTGGCCGCGGTGCCCTTCGTGGCCATTTATCTTGAACAGCCTTTCTACGTGGCGTTTTTCGCGCGCATCCTGATCTATGCGCTGGCTGCGACCGCGCTCAACCTCGCGCTCGGCTACGGCGGCCTGGTCAGCCTCGGGCATGCGCTGTTCGTCGGCCTGGGCGCCTATTGCGTTGCGATCCCCGCATTCCATGGCATCGAGAGCGGCTGGCTGCATCTGCTTATCTGCGTCGCGGTCTGCGCGCTGATCGGCCTGATTACCGGCGTGGTGAGCCTGCGCACTTCCGGCATCGCCTTCATCATGATCACGCTGGCGTTTGCGCAGATGGGGTATTTCGTGTTCGTCAGCCTGAAGAACTATGGCGGCGACGACGGTACCCCCATCACGCTCACCAGCAAGTTCTTCGGCTTCGATCTCGGCAACGCCTATACGTTATACGTCGTGGCGTTCGTGCTGCTTTGCCTCGCCACCTGGTGGATGGCGCGCTTGCGGATCTCGCCGTTCGGCATGGTGCTGCGCGGCGCCTGCCAGAACGCGCGGCGTATCAATGCCATCGGCCTGCCAAGCATGAAATACCAGCTGTCGGCCTATGTGCTGTCGGCGGTGATGTGCGGCATCGCGGGACTGCTGCTGGCCAATCTCAATGCCTTCGCCTCGCCCGCTACACTGTCATGGATCGTATCCGGCGACCTGATCGTGATGGTGGTGCTGGGCGGCATGGGTTCGGTGTTCGGTCCCTTGCTCGGCGCGATGGCTTTCCTTGGACTGGAGGAAATCCTGAAGATGTTCACCGAACACTGGATGGCGATATTCGGCCCGATCATCGTGCTGGTGGCCTTGCTCGGCAAGGCTGGCATCGTCGGCCTGCTCGCGGGGCTGGAGCGCCGGCCGCAAGCGCAAGACAAAGAGGGCGCCGCGCCGCAACCCGCCGTTGGAGGGCCATCATGAGCACCACCTTGCTTCGCACCGAATCCCTGGTCAAGCGCTACGGCGGCATTCTCGTCACCGACCATGTCTCCCTCGACATCCCGGCCGGCGAGCTGCATGCCGTGATCGGGCCGAACGGCGCCGGCAAGACCACGCTG
>JAQGLQ010000338.1 GCA_028292785.1 Noviherbaspirillum sp.
CCCGGCCCGCGGACCGATTCCACGATCTCGTGGCGGCGCAACTTGCCGAACAATTGTTCGAGATAAGACAAGGAAATCTCCTGGCGCTGACTGATCGCTGAGAGAGTCACCGGACCGTTTCCGTGGCGCATTGCCAGTCGCTTGCAGGGTGCATTTTCGGCGGAACTAATACCTGACAAATATACTCAACTTTGTTATACTTGACTAAATTGTTCGGGATTGCCGGATAAGAAGGGAAGTAGATGTATTCAGGGAGTTGAACTTTATGCGTCTGACCACCAAAGGCCGGTTTGCGGTAACTGCGATGATTGACCTTGCATTGAGCCAGGGAAATGGTCCGGTGACTCTCTCAGCGATCAGTCAGCGCCAGGAGATCTCCTTGTCTTATCTCGAGCAGTTGTTCGGCAAGTTGCGCCGCCATGAAATCGTGGAATCGGTCCGTGGTCCAGGGGGCGGCTATACGCTGGCGCGTCGCCCTGAAGACGTCACCGTGGCCGACATCATCATCGCCGTCGACGAACCGCTGGATGCGACGCAGTGCGGCGGCAAGGAAAATTGCCACGGTTCCGAACAGGAGCATGGCAGCCGTTGCATGACGCACGACCTCTGGGCGACGCTGAATGCAAAAATGGTTGAGTACCTGGATTCCGTGTCCCTCAAGGATCTGACGGACCAGCAGAAACAAAAGAATGCTGAACAGAACGTGGTCGTGATGCACCGTCCCCACGTCGTTGCCTGATTGGAGTTATACGGTTATGAACGCCCCTTTGGAAAAAAGCCTGCTTGATACGATCAAGGCGCCACATTTCCCGATTTACATGGATTATTCGGCGACGACGCCGATCGACCCGCGCGTGGCTGACAAGATGATTCCCTATCTGCGCGAGCAGTTCGGCAATCCGGCCTCGCGCAGCCATATGTACGGATGGGCCGCTGAAAAAGCGGTCGAGGAAGCGCGCGTCCAGGTTGCCGCGCTGGTGAAGGCCGATCCGCGCGAAATCATCTGGACCTCCGGTGCCACCGAAGGAAACAATCTTGCGATCAAGGGCGCGGCGCAGTTTTACAAGACCAAGGGCAAGCACATCATCACGGTCAAGACCGAACACAAGGCGGTGCTCGATACGGTGCGCGAACTGGAGCGTCAGGGTTTCGAAGCCACCTATCTGCAACCGCAGGACAACGGCCTGATCACCGTTGAACAGCTGCAGGAAGCGATCCGGCCCGACACGATCCTGGTATCGGTGATGCTGGTCAATAACGAGATCGGCGTGATTCAGCCGATTCCGGAGATCGGCGAACTGTGCCGCTCCAAGGGCATCATTTTCCATTGCGACGCGGCGCAAGCTACCGGCAAGGTCGACATTGACCTGGAAAAATGGAAAGTCGACCTCATGACGTTTACAGCGCACAAGACTTACGGTCCGAAAGGCATCGGCGCCTTGTACGTGCGCCGCAAGCCGCGCGTCCGGATCGAAGCGCAAATGCACGGTGGCGGCCATGAGCGCGGACTGCGTTCCGGCACCTTGCCGACGCATCAGATCGTCGGCATGGGTGAGGCCTTCCGCATCGCCAGAGAAGAGATGGGCACCGAAATCGTGCGCATCAAGACGCTGCGCGACCGTCTTGCCAAGGGTTTGCATGAAATGGAAGAGGTCTATATCAACGGCGATATGGAGCACCGCGTACCGCACAATCTGAACGTCAGCTTCAACTACGTCGAAGGCGAATCGCTGATCATGGCGATCAAGGACATCGCGGTATCGTCCGGTTCGGCATGCACCTCGGCCAGCCTGGAGCCGTCGTACGTGTTGCGGGCGCTCGGACGCAGCGACGAGCTGGCGCACAGTTCCATTCGCTTCACGATCGGCCGCTTCACGACCGAGGAAGATATCGATTTCACGATCAAGCTGATCAAGGAAAAAGTCAGCAAGCTGCGCGAGCTGTCGCCGCTGTGGGATATGTACAAAGATGGGATCGACCTCAGCACGATCCAGTGGGCAGCACACTGAACGTCAGCACACTGACTGGAAAAGTTAAAAGGAGCATCAAATGTCTTATTCTGAAAAAGTCCTGGATCATTACGAGAATCCGCGCAATGTCGGCGCGTTCGACAAGGGCGACGAGACGGTGGGCACCGGCATGGTCGGCGCACCCGCTTGCGGTGACGTGATGAAACTGCAGATCAAGGTGGGCGCCGACGGCGTGATCGAGGATGCCAAGTTCAAGACCTACGGCTGCGGTTCCGCGATCGCATCGTCTTCCCTCGTGACTGAATGGGTGAAAGGCAAGACTCTCGACCAGGCAATGGCAATCAAGAATACCCATATCGCCGAGGAGCTTGCTCTGCCGCCAGTGAAAATCCATTGCTCGATTCTGGCGGAAGATGCGATCAAGGCGGCCGTGCAGGACTATAAGACCAAGCACGCTGCCGAGTCCCAGGAAGCCGTGTAAGGATGTTGGATCGGGCGCCTTGCGTATGGCGAAGCGCCCGAATTGACAATTTGATGAGCTGGGAATATGGCAATCACACTGACTGAAAAAGCGGCGAAGCACATCAACCGGTACATGGAGCGGCGAGGGAAGGGCATTGGCCTGCGGTTCGGCGTACGCACGACGGGCTGTTCCGGCCTCGCGTACAAGCTTGAGTACGTGGATTCCAGCGAGCCGGAAGATCAGATATTCGAGTCGCATGGCGTCAAGGTTTTCGTCGATCCGAAGAGCCTTCCCTATATCGATGGCACGGAGCTCGACTTCGCGCGTGAAGGCTTGAACGAAGGTTTCAAGTTCAACAACCCGAATGTGAAAGACGAATGCGGTTGCGGCGAAAGCTTCCGCATCTAGGCAGCTGCCGCCACCGATCGCCGAGCCGGGGCAGCGTGTCGCATAGCGCGGAACATCGCCGTCACGACCGAACGAAGTCTTCCAAAGAGCCTGTTGAAGTATGGACAGGCTTTTGTTTTATATAATCATGCAAAACCACTTCGACCTCTTTCACCTGCCGCAGCGCTTCACCATCGATAGCGCCGCGCTGGATGGCGCATACCATGAAGTGCAGAACCAGGTGCACCCCGACAAGTTTACCCAAGCCACCGATGCGGAAAAGCGCGTCGCCATGCAATGGGCCACGCGTGCCAACGAGGCTTACCAGACTCTGAGGAATCCCTTCAGGCGAGCCGCCTATTTATGTGAACTGAATGGCATCGACCTGCAGATCGAGTCCAATACGGCAATGCCGGGTGCATTCCTGATGCAGCAGATGGAATGGCGCGAGGCGTTGGAGGATGCAATGGCGGCCAAGGATGTCGACGCGCTCGAGGCGCTGGAAGCCGAACTGCATGCCGCCCGCAAGGCGAAGACCGAGGAGGTCGGCAGGCAGCTGGATGCAGGCGAATTCGCGGAGGCGGGGCAGGGTGTACGCCAGCTCATGTTCCTCGAGAAATTCGGGGAAGAGATCGGCAATACATTCGAAACGATTCATCCCTGACGGCAAGCCGCATGAAACCATTCCGGCGATTCATGTTTTTCTTCAATCCACCAGTATCGGCTGGCGCGGCGTAAAGCGCGCGCACTAAAACTAAAATGGCTCTTCTCCAAATTTCCGAACCCGGCATGTCGACCGCGCCGCACCAGCACCGGCTTGCTGTCGGTATCGACCTGGGCACGACGAATTCGCTGATTGCTACCGTGCGCAGCAG
>JAQGLQ010000357.1 GCA_028292785.1 Noviherbaspirillum sp.
GATATTGGTGCTGCTCTTCTGGCGTGCGTGATCCTGGGTCTGCTATGGCCCAAACGCGCAGGTAATGCGACGGAAATGAAGATGCCTTGAAGGACATGTAAGCGGCGGCTTGAGGCCTGCGGCGCGAATCGAACTATGCGCCTGTGATTTTGAGCAATGTTCGCCTACGAACCGGATAAAGATTCTGTTGTCATATCGATATGCATAAGCCCTTGAAAATATCACTCGCCGTGATCGCAAGCCTGGTGGCGCTGATAGCGCTGCTCCTGGTATTGCTGTCCGTCTTCGACTGGAATCGCGTCAAGCCCCAGATCAACCAAAAAGTGTCGGAAGCCACGGGCCGGCCGTTCGCCATCAATGGAGATCTGTCCCTCAACTGGAAAAAGCCGGAACAGCCCATGCAAGGCTGGCGACGCTGGGTTCCCTGGCCACATCTGCAGGCCAAGGACGTAACGCTCGGCAACACGGAGTGGGCAAAGACCGGCCCGGACATGGCGCGTATTCAGCAAATCGATTTCAACGTCAATCTCTTCCCGCTGTTCAAGAAAATCATCAGCGTCAGTTCGCTTGTGCTGACAGAGCCGGAGCTCGCTCTGGAGAGAAATAAGGAAGGAGAGAACAACTGGACCTTCGAGAAGAAAGAGAAGGAAACCAAATCCGAGTGGAAACTGAATATCGAGGACGTGTCGCTCACGCGCGGCAACGTGCGTTATGTCGATCCGGTCAAGCGCGCGGACGTCAACGCTCGCATCGACACGACACGCGGTACCGGCGGCAAGGACGGTATCGAATGGAAGGTGGGCGGAAAGTTCAATGGCGAAAGTGTGAGCGGCGGCGGCACGGCGGGCGCGCTTCTGTCGCTGCAGCAAAGCAATGTGAAATATCCTGTCGAAGCGAACGTCAAGATTGGCAAGACCGAGATATCGATGGATGGTACGCTGACCGATCCCGCGCATTTCAGCGAGCTCGATGTGAACCTGAAAATCAACGGTGCGAGCATGGGACAGCTCTTTCCACTGACCGGACTCCTGCTGCCGGAAACCCCGAAATTCTCGACCGAAGGCCGCGTGGTCGGCAAGATCGGCAAGAACGACACCAGCCTGCGCTATGAAAAATTCAAGGGCAAGGTAGGCTCCAGCGATATCGGCGGCACGCTCGAATACGTGCAGCGTGATCCGCGTCCGATATTGCGCGGTGATGTGGTCTCGCAGTATCTGAACCTGAAAGATCTCGGCGCCCTGCTCGGTTCCGACTCCGAGGAAGACCGGAAGAAGCGCGGCTCGCAGACGAAGCAACCGCCTGGCAAGGTGCTGCCGGTCGAGCCGTTCAGGACGGAGCGTTGGGACAAGATCGATGTGCAGGTCCAGTTCACGGGTAAAAAAATCATCCGCTCGGAAGACCTTCCTATCGATAACCTGTTCACCAAGATCCAGATGGATAACGGTGTGCTGAGCCTCAACCCGCTCAACTTCGGCGTGGCGGGCGGCAAACTGACAACGGAACTCAAGATAGACGGCCAAAGCAATCCGGCGAAGGCGCAGATGAAAATCTCGGCCCGCGGCCTCAAGCTCAAGCAGTTGTTTCCCGGGATAAAGGACATGCAGGCCAGTCTTGGCCAGGTTCATGGCGACGCGCAACTAAGCGCCAGCGGCAATTCGCCTGCCGCCTTGCTCGGCTCCGCGAACGGCGAGGTTAAAGCCCTGATCAGCCAGGGCAGCATCAGCAAATTCATTCTCGAAGCTGCCGGCCTGAATATCGGAAGCGCGGTGGTGTCCAAGCTGTTCGGCGACCGCCAGGTTCAGCTCAACTGCATGGCAAGCGACTTCAAGGTAACCAACGGCCTGATGGAAACGCGGCTGTTCGTTGTGGATACTCAGGATGCGACGATTCTCGCGGATGGCAACATCAACCTGGCGAAGGAAGAAATGAATCTGACCATCAAGCCCGAGAGCAAGGGCATCCGGATCATCTCGTTGCGCGCGCCGCTGTATGTGGACGGTACATTCAAGAACCCGAAAGTAGGCGTGGATAAAGGCGTGGTGGCTTTGAAGGCCGGAGCGGCAATCGCGCTCGGCGCCTTGGCGGCGCCGATTGCCGGACTGCTCGCCCTGATCACTCCCGGTCCGCAGGAAGACAGCCCGTGCGGCGAATTGCTCGCACAGGTCCAGAAGAAGCCAGTTGCTCCCCCGCCCGGGAAGACCGCGGCGCAAGCTACCTCCGCGAAGCAATGATATCGCTTGCAGGAGCGCACTGACCGGACGGATGAGATCTCGGCATTCCGTTGGAGCGGCCTATGACATTCACTCAGATATGGAGACTGATCAAAACCGCCGTCGGTTCGTGGGTGAATGACTACGCCCCGAGCATGGGAGCGGCGCTCGCGTACTACACGATGTTTTCGATTGCTCCGCTGCTGTTGATCGTGATCTCGGTCGCCGGAATGGTGTTCGGGGTCGAAGCGGCCCGCGGCGAAATTTTCTTCCAGCTCAAGGGCTTGATGGGAGAAGAGGGAGCGGCAGCGGTGCAGGGCCTGGTGCAAAGCGCAAGCAAGCCTTCCGAAGGCGTGACCGCGACCGCTATCGGCGTGATCCTGCTGCTGGTCGGCGCCACCACGGTCTTCGCCGAACTGCAGGATGCACTCGATCGTATCTGGCGCGCGCCGGAGAGAACCAAAAGCGCCGGCATCTGGGGACTGCTTCGCACGCGCCTGCTGTCGTTCGGGATGATACTTGGGATCGGCTTTCTGTCGATGGTGTCGCTGATCGCCAGCGCTGCGCTGTCAGCGCTGGGCAAATGGTGGGCGCCCTTGTTCGGCGCCTGGGAACTGACTCTGCAAGTCGTGAATTTCATTGTCAGCTTCGCCCTGACGGCTGCCGTTTTCGCATTGATCTACAAGTTCATGCCACGCGTACGCATCGCCTGGCACGACGTGACGATAGGCGCCGTTGTCACCGCCCTGCTTTTCACGATCGGCAAACTGCTGATCAGTCTCTATATCGGCAAGAGCGGCGTTACCTCAAGCTTCTGGGCGGCCGGTTCGCTGGCGGTGGTGCTGATATGGGTTTACTACTCAGCGCAGATATTCCTGCTCGGCGCGGAGTTCACCTGGGCATATGCGTACACCCATGGATCGCGCAAGGGTGAGAAGCCGCCGGCCGTATCAGGTGTGGACACCGGAAATCGTGCGGCGGCGGGTCCGGGCGCTAGGCGCCTCCCCATGCGCAATCGCAGCCAGGCTCACTGATCCGAAACATGAGACGTCACATCGCTCTGGCGATGCGTCTGCGCGCCGCGACGCTCCACCGCTTGCGCATCAGCCATCCGGCTGACATCCATAGCGCTGCGGCCACGCTGCATCCAAGCGCAAATTTTCCCAGGCTTTCAAGTCGAGCCTGCCAGCGGGCCTTGCGCCATGCGTCGAGCGCTTCCGGATAGTCGGCTGGCGGAATCGTGAAGGAGCGCGCCACCGATCGCGTGTATGCGCCTACCTGCGGCGAATGCTTCAATTCGATCCATGACGGCCCATCGGCGTCGGTGGCATAGGGAATGAATTTCAGCTGCCGGTTTTCCACCGCGAGAAAGCAGAGGTCGATGTTGATTAGCGCACTGTCCGCCATTCTGCGGTAAAAATATTCACGCACATCGTCTTCTCCGCATTGCGCCACGC
>JAQGLQ010000421.1 GCA_028292785.1 Noviherbaspirillum sp.
TAGATGATGAAAACAATGAAAACAAGTATCGGTAGAGGAATGTTCATTCGGTGGTTTCTTCGCTTGCGCGGTCGAGAAGTCACGCGCGCCGCGCTGCCGCACGCTGCACCCGGCGCAGGTACCAAAGCAGACCCACGGCCACCAGCCCCAGGCTCGCACTGTTGCCGAACCAGAATCCCGCCGCGCCGTGGCGCGCCGGCGGACTGATTCCAAAAGGATCGAGACCCAGTATGTAGCCGCCTCCCAGGCCTATTCCCCACAGCGCGATGGCATACATCAGAGTTGGTACTGTAGCGACCCGGTAAGCGCGCAATACATAGGCGGTGCTTACCTGAACCGAGTCGAACAATTGGTAGAACGCGATGAACACGAACAGCGGCATGGCGCTGGCCACGATGATTTCGTTCGGCGTGTAGGCTCGCACAATGACGTCGCGCATCACCCAGACCAGGCATCCCACGCTGACCGAAAGCACCGCGGCAAGGCCGATCCCTACCGAACCGATGCGTTGCGCGGTCTCGAAATTGCGCGCACCGACGGACTGCGCTACCAGCGTACTTGTCGCGTTCGCAATGGACAGCGGCAGCATGTACAGCACCGTGGCGAAGTTGGCGGTGATCTGATGACCGGCCAGGGCTGTCGCCCCGAGCCGCGCGATGAAGAGCGCCATGAATGTAAAGGCGGTGACCTCGATCAGATAGCTCAGGCCCATCGGAATGCCAAGCCTGAGCAATGTGCGCTGTGCGGGCCAGCGCGGCGCGATGAAGCCGGAGCCGAATATCCTGAATACCCGATACGATGAGTCGGTACGCAGAATGAACCATCCTACCGCCAGCATCAGCCACGAAATGATCGTGGTCGCCAATGCGCATCCCGGCCCGCCGAGCGCCGGAATGCCGAAGCCGCCGAAGATGAACAATGCATTGAGCGGGATCTTGAGCAGCAGGCCGCCGATTTGCAGCGCCATTACCATTTTTGGCCGGGCGATCGCCGTATTCAGCGAGGCATAAATGCGAAATCCGAGCGATGCCGGCAGCGCGAACGAAAGGATGCGCAGATAGAGCGACGTCTTTTCATGCAGGTCGGCGGACGTGCGCGCGACGGAGAGCAGGGGTTCGGGGAACGCCAGCATCGTGCATCCGACGATGGAAAGAAACAGCGCGAGCCAGGTTCCCTGCTTGATTTCGACGCCGACTTCGTCAAAGCGCCTGGCGCCGTAGAGCTGGCTGACGATGGGCGACAAGGCCTGCAGGATGCCGTTCAGGCCGACGAAAGTGCTGACATAGACCGATGTGCCGATCGCGAGCGCCGCCAGATCAGTGGCCGAATAGCGCGAGGTCATCGCCGTATCGATCACCCCATAGGCGATGACGGCGAGCTGCCCAATGAGGATCGGCCATGCAAGCGCGGCGATCCGCGAGGCGTGATGACGTGACGGTGAGTGCATCCGGCCGATCGGTCTAGTTGACGCGGCGATAGAGGCGATAACGCTCATCGCGGTCCGCCGGGCGATGTCCTTCCCACAGCAGCTGCCATCGCTCATTGAACCGGACGATGAATGGCACGTTATCTATGTTGCGGTTCTTGTCCTGCAGGAGCAGAAACTCGCAGTGAGTGGTTGCAGTCGTGGCAAACGAGATCTGCCCGAAATAAGCGAACGATGCCCGTTGCGCCGGACCTACGTTGGCGTCGACGCAGTAATGGTCGGCAGGAAGCCTGCGCGCAATTTCATGGGCGACGCCGGCATAGCTCTTGCCATAGTTGATCCAGGGCAGCCAGAGTGTCATGAGCAGCAGCCAGCAGAGTATGACGCCGCCCGATGAAAGCACCACCGCGCGCCACAGCACCGACGGCCGCCGCGAGATGCGCCAATGAACGAGCATGATCCAGCCGATGGTGGCGAACGCTGCGGCGATCGTGGCCACGAGATTGAATTCCGGCTTGAAGCCCGGCGCCAGCCGGAATGCGTTCCTTGCGAGCTGCGCCGGCCAGCCGGTCTGCTTGGCGATCCATCCGATCCAGATGAACGCGGCGCAGGTCGTCAGGGTCATGACGGCGAACCAGTCGACCGCGTTGATCGCGCCGCGTTTCATGGTCGGCAGGCCGAATGCCGCCAGGATGGCGAGCGGCGGCAACAGTGGCAGCAGCATGCCTTCTTCCGGATAAGGATTGAGTGTCGCCAGCACTGCAAAGGCGGCGAAAAACGCCAGTGGCAGCATGATGTGAATCGCGCCGCGCTGTTTGCGCCAGGCATACACGGCCCATGCCGCATAAGGCCATGCCGGCCAGGAAAACCAGATTCCGTATTTCAGCAGATAGCGGAATGACTCCATGGACGGGAGGCCTAGCTGTCGGTAGTTCCACTGCATCCACGGTCCGGTCGGAGAGCCGTCGAATGGACGCATGAAGTAATTCGCAAGCGGCCAGATTTCGCCGATAAGCGCTGCCGCAGGCAAAGTAATGAAGGCAAGACGGGTAAGAAGAGTTCTTTGCACGATTGCCGCCAGGCCGAACAAGGCGAGCCACAGCGCGAGCGGAACCACCCAGCCGCGCGTCAGCACCAGCAATCCGAGTGCGGCGCCGAGCGTGATTGCGGCCCGACTCGAATGCGACTGGAAAAGGCGGGCGGCTGCATACATCGAAAAGGCGACCAGAGAAACCTGCAAG
>JAQGLQ010000228.1 GCA_028292785.1 Noviherbaspirillum sp.
GGCGAATGACCGATCTCGGCCTGCCAGAGGCGGCCGTTGAATTTCGCCGCCAGCCGGAAGGCGCCTTCCCGGTCTTCATAGGCGGCCCGCGGCGTGAGGAAGTCGCGCGGATTGGCGAGGCCGTTCGCGCCTATCGGCCCGAGATCGGGCAACTGAAACAGCGCGCCGAAGTTCTCGCAGATGTATCCGCGTGCGCTGCCGTCGGGCAGATCGACCTTGAAGCGGACCCCGCGCGGAATGACGGCGATCTCCTGCGGCTCCAGTTCGATCGCGCCCATCTCGGTGGCTATCGACAGACGTCCCTGCTGCGGCACGATGAGCAGCTCGCCGTCGGCGCTGTAGAAGTAGCGGTCGAGCATCGACTGGTTGGTCGCATAGACATGGATCGCGCAGCCGTTCATCGACTCCGGCGAACCGTTGCCGGCCATGGTCACCAATCCATCGATGAAATCGGTCGGCGCGGTCGGCATCGGCAGCGGATTCCAGCGCAGCTGATTCGGCGGCGTGGGCGGAAGGTTGTCGAGGCAGCCGGCCACGCGCGGATGTTCCAGCGCGGTGAACGGCTGATGCACCGCCGCCGGACGAATGCGATACAGCCAGGAGCGGCGGTTGTGCGAACGCGGCGCGGTGAACGCCGTGCCCGAGATCTGCTCGGCGTAGAGGCCATAGGCCACGCGTTGCGGCGAGTTGCGCCCGACCGGCAATGCGCCGGGCAATGCCTCGGTGGCGAACTCGTTGTTGAAGCCCGACATGTAGGCACCCGCCGCATCGGTAGTCGGCGCGGCGGATCTGGGCATGGTGTCCGTATGCATCGTCGTGTTCACCTCAAACAGGAATCGTGATGAGCCGGACGACACAGCGAAGCGCGTCAGTCCGGAATGGTGTCTTCCGTCAATCTTACTTTCAGGCCGGACAACTCGGGCCTGAATTCGATCTGGCATGCCAGCCTCGATGTAGGCTTGGGCACCGATACCTGGTCGAGCGCTTCCTGTTCCTGCTCGATCATGGGGTCGAGCGCGCCTATCCAGGCGTCGTCCACATACACATGGCAGGTCGAACAATTGCACGTGCCGAAGCAACTGCCCTTCACGGGGATTTTAGCGGCATCCATGATTTCGAGCAGTGTGCGTCCCGGCTTGGCCGCGAGGCGGTGTTCGACGCCGGCCAGATCGGTGACCAGCACCGCCGGCACGGCCTCCGCATCGGGTACGGCGGCCGGCGCCGGTTCCGCCGGCATCTGCCCGACCGCCTCGCTGCGCATCGATGCATTGTGCGTCGAATACTGGAAGCGTGGCCTTTCTCCATGCACGTGTTCATAGGCTGCATGGCTCATCAACGCCGCCTCGCTGAAGCCGGTCAGGATGAGCTTGAGCTTGCCTTGATACTTCGCCACGTCGCCGATCGCGAAGATGCCGGCGACCTGCGTCTGCATGGTGGCCGGATCGACCTGGATTTCGTCTTCGATCGCGCCGATGCCCCACTCGCCGATCGGCCCCAGCCTGTTGGTCAGGCCGAAAAAGGCTGCGATGGCGTCGCACTCGATGCGCTCGGTCGATCCATCGATACGGGTGAGCGTCGCCGAGCGCAGATGCGGCGCGTCTCCGTCGAGCCCCGTGATCGTGCCGAAACGCAGATCGATGCGCCTGTTGTCGGCAAGGCGGCGCACCTGTTCCACCGATTCGGGCGCGGCGCGAAACACATCGCGGCGATGCACCAGGGTCACGCGCGCGCCCAGACGTTCGAATGCAAGCGCCCAGTCGAGCGCCGAGTCGCCGCCGCCGAGGACCAGCACGCGCTTGCCCGCAAACCGTTCGGGATTCCTGATCGAATACAGCACGCTCGTGCCCTCGTAGGACGGCGCGCCTGCTATCGACATCTTGCGCGGCGTGAAACATCCCGCTCCCGCCGCGATCGCCACCGCGCGCGCATCGATGACGGTTCCGTCCGAGGTGCGCACGCGCCAGCCGCCATCATCGAGCCGCTCCAGGCCGTCCGCCTGCGTGCCGAGGTGAAAGACGGGAGAGAAGCGGCTGATCTGTTCCAGCAGACTGCCGGTCAGCGATGCGCCGGTGCATTGCGGAATGCCCGGGATGTCATAGATCGGCTTTTCAGGATAAAGCTCAGTACACTGACCGCCCGGCTGGGCGAGCGCATCGATAAGCTCGCATTTCAGGCCGAGCAGCCCTGCCTGAAACACCGCGAACAAGCCCGCGGGGCCCGCGCCGATGATGACAAGGTCGGTTTGCCTGGGCGACACGATGGCTTTCGTCAGGGCGCGACTGTCGCCGGCACATGGAGGAAACCGCGGAAGCGCGCGCGACCGCCGCGCACCGGCTCGCCTGCAAGGCGGTACTCCGGAAAGCGTGCAAGAAAGCGCGATATCGCGATCTTGCCTTCGAGCCGCGCCAGATTCATTCCGGCGCACTGATGAATGCCCATGGCGAATGCGATATGGCGATTGGGAGAGCGCGTTATGTCGAAGCGCTCCGGGTTGGGGAACTCGGCCGGATCGCGGTTGGCCGCGCCGATGCACAACGTCACCGAGGTTTGCGGCGGCATGACGACGCCGCGTATCTCCACGGTTTCGGTAGTGATGCGGTTGCCGAGCTGATTCGAGCTTTCATAGCGCAGGATTTCTTCGATCGCAGTCTTGATCAGTTCGGGGCGCTCCAGCAGCAGCGCCTTCTGGTCCGGATGCTGGAGCAGCGAGACCAGACCGTTGCCGATCAGGTTGGTAGTGGTCTCATGGCCGGCGTTGAGCAGGAAGATGCAGTTATGCAGCAATTCCTTCGGCGTCAGACGCTCGCCATTTTCCTCGCCCTGGATCAGCCGGGTCAGCACGTCGCGCTCGGGATTGCCGGGATTGGCGCGCCGGCGTTCGATCAACCCCTCCAGGTAGGCCAGAAATTCCGTCACCGCCGTGTTGCCCTTCTCGAGCACTTCCGGCGAATTCACCGGCTCCAGCGCACCGAGGATGGCAAGCGACCAGTCGCGCAGCGGTCCGCGCTCCTCATGGGGAACCGCAAGCAGATTGCCGATGATTTCGACAGGTATGGCAGCGGAGAAATCCTCGATCAGATCGACCGTGCCCTTTTGCGCCATGCGGTCGAGCAGTTGATCGACCAGCAGTACGAGGCCGCCTTCCATCTCGGCGATCGCGCGCGGCGTCAGCGCGCCGGCGATCAGCCGCCGCACCCTGGTATGCAAGGGAGGATCGTTGAATACCAGGCTGGTGGTGTGATGCTCGTACAGCGGTGTGTCGCCATACTTCGGCTTGAACTCGAATTTCTTGTCCGAGCTGAACGATTTCGGATTTTTATAGACGGCGAGCAGATCTTCATAGCGAGTCAGGAAATAGCCGCCGTTCTGCATGCGCTTGACCGGTTCGTACTCCTGCAACGCCCGGTAATAAGGAAACGGGTCGGCGTAAAAATCCGGCGGTAAATGCTGAACATCGAATTGGGCAGCAATGTCTCGGGCTCTCGCGTCTTGCATGGAGTCTCATTCCCTGGTTGGTCGCCGTTTCCGCATTGATGCTGTGCGGATCCTTGATTTCTATACCGTAAAATTACTTTATATGTAATTTGATTACGTAGATTATAATTTTGGCGAAATTGTTGTCAAGTAAAATTATGCAAACGACGTTATAATTACGCATTACGTAATTTTGTCCTTGTGAATAGAGGAATTGCACGTGGCTATCAACGACGAAGAGCGTGAACAACAGGGAGTCCAGGCGCTTGAAACAGGCTTGGGAGTTTTGGAAGCACTGGTGGCTTCGGCTCAGCCGATGATGCTGAAAGACATTGCCAAAAATGCCGGCGTCCATCCGGCCAAGGCGCACCGTTACATCGTGAGCTTCATCCGCAAGGGTTATGTCGTCCAGGATGCCTCCGGCCTTTACCGGCTCGGACAGAACGCGCTGCGGGTGGGACTGTCCTGTCTGTCCCAGATGGATGCGGTGCGCCTGGCGGCGCCCTATCTCGACGAACTCTGCACCGAGGTGGAAGAGTCGGTGCTCGCCGCGGTGTGGGGCAACTTCGGTCCTACCGTCGTCCAGTGGCGCGACTCCTTGCGCCCGGTGTCAGTCAACATCCGCGCCGGATCGGTCATGCCCATGCTGTCGTCCGCCACCGGCCGCGTATTCACTTCCTTCATCGATGAACGCCTTGCCGCCCCTTTGATCGCCGCGGAACTTGAGGAAAAGAAAAAGAATGGTGACCGGCACTATCCGCGCACTCTGGCGGAGGTGGAACAACTGCGCAGCGACGTACGGCAGACCGGCGTCGGCACCGTGACCGGCGACTTGCGGCAGGGAGTCAACGCGGTCAGCGCCCCGGTGTTCAACCATGAAGGCAAGATCGTGCTGGCGATCGCCGCGCTCGGCAACGAGCGCACCTTCGACGCAACCATCGATGGCAAGCCGGCACTGGCGGTGCGCAGGGTCGCAGCGTCGCTGTCGAGCGAACTTGGATACAGGGCGATTGCCGCCAAGGCGAAAGAGCCGGCTGTCTAGCGCGGATTTCGGGTCAGTTCCGCGGCGCCGGCTGCAGGTCCCGCAGCATCAGTTCCAAACCTATCTCGAAAGCGGCGCCGGCATCGAGAGACAGATAGTCTTTCAGAATGAAATTGATGCCGCGGTACTGCTCCGAGTCCAGCCGCGACAATTTTTTCTCGAGGTATGCGCGGTGGTCCGCCGGCAACTGGTGCCGCACCTTCGAGTGCGCGCTCACCAAGACGAACTGGAGCAGCAGATGCAGACCGAGCGCGGCCTGCGACGGTACAACGCCGCTTCGTTCGAAAATATCGGCGACATGATTGAAAAACCGTATCCCGTAGTCGGTTTCATCCTCGCCCACTTCCTGTACCAGACGAAAGCGATTGTGGGTCAGGATATAGTCGGTGATGCCGCAGTAACGGATCAGGAAGGCATACAGAGTCGAAGCGAAGCCGCGGAGATCGGCCCGCCAGTCGGCGGTCGCTGCCGGCAACGCCTGCAGCAGGTGCACGTAATACCGATTCATTACCCCTGAAGTAAGTCGCTCGCGCCCGCCGACGTAGTAATGGATCAGCGCCGGCGTGACGGAAAATTCCTTCGCCATCCGGACCATCGATATCGCATCGAGCGGTTCATGCCGGCTCAGTTCCAGCGCGGCTTCGCAGATGACCGCGCGGCTCAGCAGGACACCGTGTCCGGCCTCCTGCTCCCTGGCCGGGCGACCCGGGCGGCGCGCCGGACTGCCTTCCTTCGCCATGCGGCCGCCGGGCTTCACCGTTTTTTTCTCCGCAACGGCCGATGACTGTTTCTTCAATCAACGCGCCTTGAAGCGCGGCGGCCGCTTCTCGATGAAAGCGTTCATGCCTTCCTTGTTGTCCTCGGTCTGGATCAGGATCGACTGCCCCAGCCTTTCGAGTATGCGTCCGGTTTCGGTATCGACACTCTGGCAGGTATTGATGATGTGCTTGGCCATGCCGATCGCAAGCGGCGCGCGCTGCGCCAGCTGACGCGCGAATTCCAGCGTGCCTTCCATCAGCTTCTCCGGCGGGAAAACGCGGTTGACCAGGCCGATCTGCTTCGCCTCGTCGGCGTACACCGGCAGCGCGGCCATGACCATTTCCTTGAGGCGGGTCATGCCTATCATCTGGATCATCCGCGAGCAGGCGCCGGATGCGGGGAGTACGCCCAGCTGGTTCTCCGGCAAGGAGAACATGGCGGTTGACGACACCATGCGGAAGTCGCAGGCGATCGCGATCTCGACGCCGCCACCGGCACAGACGCCATTGACCGCGCAGATGATCGGTTTCTCGATCGCTTCCAGATCGTCCATCATTTCATGGTTCGCCCTGACATAAGCGCGGTACTGGGCGGTCGGCAGATTGTTTTCGTAATCCAGGCCCTGGATGTCGCGGCCCGAGCAGAAGCCCCTCCCGGTGCCGGTGATGATGATGACGCGGATCTTGTCGCTGAAATTCGCTTCCCACAGGGCGCTGCGGATTTCGCGGATCATGCGTTCGTTGAAGGCATTCAGCTTTTCCGGACGGTTCAGCGTGAGCACCGCTATTCCTTCCTCGACGATCTCGAAGGTAGTAACCTGCCGCTCGCCGATGGGCGCGAGAAAGCCGGCGGGACGGCCGTCCCCGGTAAGCTCGACTGAACCTGGCTTGGCACCGCTTGTATCTGCTGACATTCGATTCCTTTCGTGAATGATGAAGCCGCGCGCGCTCAGCGCCGGGCGCATATCGTCCCGCAAGATAAGCGACAATTAACAGGGATGTCAATTACATTCGGCCCGGTGATAATTCCGGTACGTGCTCTGGTAATATGGGCAGCCCCGACAGGATTGGAGACACCCGAAAACGCGCCTCGGCCCGTTTCGACAAGTCGGGCCGGCGCAATTCAATCATTCGAACGGATTAAAACCATGAATACCAATTCAGCCGAGCGCCCTCGTTTTGTAATCGGAATCAGTGGAGCATCCGGCGTGATCTACGGAATCCGCATGCTGCAGCTGCTGCGGGAACTCAACGTGGAGACCCATCTCGTCATGAGCCGTTCCGCCCAGGTGACGCTGGCGCATGAAACCAGCCTGGGGGTAGCCCAGGTGCGCGATCTGGCGGACGTTACCTATTCCAATGCCGATATCGGCGCGGCGATCTCGAGCGGCTCGTTCAGGGTGGCGGGCATGGTGATCGCGCCCTGCTCGATCAAGACGCTGTCGGAAATCGCGACCGGCGTGACAAGCAGCCTGTTATCGCGCTCCGCGGATGTGATGTTGAAGGAAAGGAAGCGCCTGGTCCTGATGGTCAGGGAAACGCCGCTGCATCTGGGTCATCTGCGCAGCATGACGGCGGTGACGGAAGCCGGCGCGATCATCTATCCGCCGGTCCCCGCGTTCTATGCGAAGCCGGAGTCGCTCGACGCGATGATTGACCACACGCTGGGCCGCGTGCTCGACCTGTTCGGCCTGGATTCGCGCACCGTGCGGCGCTGGAATCCGGGCAGCCCGCGCAGCCAGCCGTGAGTCCGGATATCGGCATGCGGGTTGCCGGGACGGCAGGGCGAAAAAATTCCTGAATTACAGCGTGGCGGCGAAAACCACGGCGACTGAAGCGACGGCCACGACGGCCAAGGTGGTGCGAAGTGCGATATCGACAATGTCACGGAGAAGCATGGCAGAGGGCGTTCGGTTGATTTCCATGGCGCAACGATAGCACCCGGATTGCCTCGCGTAAACGTCGGAATAAAGGACTTTTTCGATTCTTATTTAGTCTTCGAAAAAACGTGTTTTGGCCGCAACAGCATGGGCGCTTTCCTTAATTTTTCGACAGCGAACATTCCGTCCCCCGGCGCTACTCATGTCCCCGGTTGCGGCGGTTCATCGCCCGTTCGACCATGAGCCTGACCTGCAGCGCTTCGTTCTCCCGGCGAATATTGTCGAGATCGAATTCCGGTGGCATCAGCATCTCTTCCCACCACACGCCATCGAGGTCGGCGGGATTCACGTGCTCCTGGTTCCCGGCGAATGCCCAATACCCGTAAGCGCCGAGATACAGTACCGTCGGCGGCCCGTCGGCGATCCACTCCCCGCTTTTCACGATGCATGGCAGGTACCAGTAATAGCCTTCGGCCTTTGGCGCATTGCGGGTCCACCCCATCGCCTTCTCCTTGTCAATAACTGTTCAGTCTACTGATGAAATCCTGTCATTGTTTTGTTCGCGATCGCCCGAACCTGATTTAAATCAAGTGTCGGCAATGGCATTCAAAATAACCGGAAGCGAACCGATGAAAGAAAGACCGATCATTTTCAGCGGGCCGATGGTGCGAGCCCTGCTGGAAAACAGGAAGACGCAAACCAGACGGATCTGCAAGCCGGCCGAGGGGCTTGAACAGGTCATCCGCACTCCAAATGGTGAGTGGAGCGATGCACGCGGGATCGGGGTATTCCGCAGTCCTTACGGTCAGCGCGGCGACCGGCTCTGGGTCAAGGAAACCACTCTGGATGTCGAGGCATTCGGCTGGCAAGGACCGGTCTACGCCGAGTCGGAGCAGGCGCGCGAAGCCTGCGCCGCAGGATATGGCACTCCCGATCAACCAGGCTTCATTGGGCCTTCCAGAATCAGGAAGCGCACTTCGCTTTTCATGAAGCGGTCGATCAGCCGCATCACCCTCGAAATAAGCAGCGTGCGCGTGGAACGCCTGCAGAACATTACCGAAGAGGACGCGATAGCCGAAGGCATCGAGCCGCTCGGCCCGGGCACATGGCGCATTTATCTTGCGGGGGCCGGCCGATCGATGGATGCCCTTCCGACAACCAATGATCCGGTCGAGTCCTATGCCTCGCTCTGGAAAATTATCAATGGCGCCGGCGCCTGGGACGCCAACCCCTGGGTATGGCGGGTCGAGTTCAACCGGATCGGGGCAGCGGACTGAAGCCGCCGCCATCGAACCGCATACCGATTCAGCTTTTCATGCTTTCCACGGCCGCCTTGTTCGCTGGAGTGATGGTCCAGTAATACAGGGTTTTGCGGCCGATTTTTTCTTCCTTCTCGGGCGGCCATTCCGGGCCCATGTCGAAGTCGTGCGAGACGATACGGGTACCCACTTTCAGCTGCCTCCAGAGCTGCGGCCTCAGCTTCTGGTTCACGGAAGGCAGCAGATACAGGGTGACCACGGTGGCTTCCGCGAAGTCGGCGGCGAACAGGTCGCCGACCATGAAATTGACCCGGTCTTCGACGCCGGCTGACTTGGCATTGGCTTTTGCCTCCGCGATGCGCTCCGGGTTGATGTCGATTCCGGTGCCGCGCGCTCCGCGTTCCTTGGCGGCAGTGACAACGATGCGGCCATCGCCGCAGCCGAGGTCGTATACGACATCCGATTTGCCGACATTCGCCATGTCCAGCATCTTGTTGACCAGTTCCATGGACGTCGGCACATAAGGTACGTCGAGGTTGACCACCGCCTGCGCGCGAGCGGGGCCGCTACCCAGCATGCATGCGAGACTCATGAAAAGGGCCCCGAGCAGAGCCGGGGCGGAACGGATTCGGGAATGCAAGTTCATGACGCTGCTCCTTATCTGGTTTCGAATGAAATATCGGACTGCTTTTGCTTTGCCGGAAAAACGCGCATCAACAACATGAGACCAATACCGATGAACAGAACCGCGACGCCGATCCAGGCCGCGTTGAGCCCGCCGAGCTCCTGGCTATAGACGTAGGACAGGCTCGACCAGAGCATGTAGCCGCATACTGCGCAAAACAGCAACGGCAGCACGGGATAGAGCGGAACCTTGAAAGGACGCCGGGCATGCGGCTCGCGGATGCGCAGCACCACCAGCGAAAAACCCGCCAGCAGAAAAAACAGCCAGAAAATCGGCGCCGTGAATTCCACCATCGCCTTGAACCCGCTGCCGGTTGCGCCGCCGACGATCAGCAGGGCTAAGGCGGCAATGCATTGCACGCGCATTGCATTGGCCGGCGTGTCGGACTTGCCATCCCATTCACCCAGCTTGCCGAGTATCGGCCAGTCGCGCGCCACCGCATAACTGGTCCTGGCGCCCACGATGATGGTCGCGTTGATGGAGGTGATGGCGGAAACCGAAACCAGCACGGCGATGACGCTTTCGCCGATCGGTCCCAGGGCGATGCGCATCAGGTCCGCCGCGATCGCGTCCGACTTGGCCATGCCCGCAAAACCAAGTCCCTTCCAGTAAGCCCATGTCACCAGTACATAGAGCACGGTGATGATCAGGATGGAGATGGTGAGTGCCTTCACCATGTTGCGGCTGTTGTCCTTCACTTCGGCGCTGATGTAGGCGGCCTCGTTCCATCCGCCATAGGTCAGCAGCACGAACACCATCGCGAGTCCGAAAGTAGCCGCGAGCGGCGGCATGGTGGCGGGCGCATTTGCGGCAGCCGCGGCTTGCGGCGCATCATCGATGAGCAGAGCGGCAGCAACGACGATCATCAGCAGTCCGCCCGCCTCCATCACGGTCAGCCATGTCTGGGCCAGCGAACCGGCCCTGATGCCAAACAGATTCACCCATGTCAGACCGATGATCGTGATGGCCGCATAGATCACCGAGCCCCAGGCCTTTCCGGCGAACGTCAGCGGCAGAATCTGATTCATGTAATCGCCGACCACGAAACCAAGCAGTGCGATCGAACCCGTGGTGATCACGGAAAAGCGCGCCCAGCCGAACAGGAATGCGACCGACCTGCCGTAAGCACGGAACAGGAAATGATAGTCGCCGCCCGCATGCGAATATGCCGTCGTCAGTTCCGCGTAGCACAGCGCACCGATCAGCGAGATCAGGCCGCCGAGTATCCATGCGGCGAACATCCACTCGGTGCTTCCCGCCATTCCGGCCACGAGTGATGGCGCCTTGAATATGCCGGCGCCGATCACGACGCCGACGATCAGGGCGATCGCTGCGCTCAGTCCCAGCGTGGGCCGCGGCAGACTTTCGGCGACGGAAGGGGCATGAGGAGCGGCCGGTTTGGCTGCTGCGGCAGGAAGATCGTTCAGCATGCCGGTCGCGGGACGTTCCCGGCCGAAAATGAACAACGCACTGGATACGCGGGCCGCCAAGGCCAGCTGGAATCGTTTTCAATCACACGCATGGATCTCCCCCCGTGCAGCATCAGTGATGGAGTTGCAAAGACCGGATTGTGTCGCGGGCTTGTGGCATGGACGAGCCCATCGGGTTATAGGACTGCCAATAGAGAACCCGTCGTACCGTAGGTTCTTGGTTTTGTTCCAAACAATGACCTGGATCAAGCTATGGTCAATGGCGATTATAGGCACATTTCGGTTTTGCCATCTGCGCGACCCAAATCGGGCATATATGCAGGTGCATGGAGCGCCACGGGACTGATGAAATGGACCGGGATGCCGGATGGCCACTCCCGCCAACGCCTGCGCCTTTCAAGAGCAGATCGGCATGGACCGGAGGTAGTCGATCGCTGCGATGGTATGGACGTCATTCCAGAACACATGATCGGCGATAACGAAAGCCGCAAGCCATGATCCCGCCACGATGATCAGGTCGCAACGTCCGCTTTTCCAGAGTTTCAGCGAATGCCGCGCGTATATCCAGGGCACGCCCAGAGGATTGGGCCAGTCGGAGAGCAGGTGCATGATGCCACCGGCCGCGAAGCCGAATGCGACGGGTGCCCAGGCTACCGTGCCCAGCGTCAAATACGAATAAGCCAGCAGCGCCACCCACGCGATGCCCCAGTGCGTCAGGGTCCT
>JAQGLQ010000440.1 GCA_028292785.1 Noviherbaspirillum sp.
GTTGCAGGATGCAGGATGCGCGCACCATGGCGTTGCCGATGGAGTGCTGGGTCTGGCCCATGCACCATACGACGGTCGACGGACGGTTCTTTGCCAGGGTTTCGGCGACCTTGAAGACTTCGGCTTCAGGCACGCCGCAGGCTTCTTCCACCTTGTCCGGTGTCCACTTCATGACCTCGTCGCGCACTTTTTCCATGCCGTATACGCGGTCCCGGATGTACTGCTTGTCTTCCCAGCCGTTCTTGAAGATGTGATAGCACACGCCGTACAGGAACGGAATATCCGACCCCGAGCGGATGCGGCAGTACTGGTCGGCCTTGGCGGCGGTACGGGTGAAACGCGGATCGACCACGATCATCTTGGTGCCGTTTTCCTTCGCGTGCAGCATGTGCAGCATCGACACCGGGTGCGCTTCGGCGGCGTTGGAACCGATATACATCGCCGCCTTCGAGTTCTGCATATCGTTGTAGCTGTTGGTCATCGCGCCGTAGCCCCAGGTGTTCGCCACGCCGGCCACGGTGGTGGAGTGGCAGATGCGCGCCTGGTGGTCGGTGTTGTTGGTGCCGAAGAAGGACACCCATTTGCGCATCAGCGCCGCCTGCTCGTTGTTGTGCTTGGAAGAGCCGATGAAATACAGCGAATCCGGACCGGTCTCCTTGCGCAGCTTCAGCAGCTGGGCGGAGATCTCGTTCAGCGCGACATCCCAGCTGATGCGCTGGTACTTGCCGTCGACCAGCTTCATCGGATACTTCAGGCGGTACTCGCCGTGCCCGTGTTCGCGCAGCGCGGCGCCCTTGGCGCAATGCGCGCCGAGGTTGATCGGCGAATCGAAGACCGGTTCCTGACGCACCCAGACGCCGTTTTCGACGACCGCGTCCGACGCGCAGCCTACCGAGCAGTGGGTGCAGACGGTACGCCTGACTTCGATCTTGCCGCCCGCCGCGCCCTTGGCTTCGTCGGCGGCCTTGGCTTTCTGGATCAGGCCGAGCTGCGTCGCCGCGATGCCGGCACCGACGCCGATCCCGGAACGCTTGAGGAACATCCGGCGGTCCATGGTCGGCAGCGCGCGCGCGAGGCTCTCCGCGAGGCTGGATGAAAAGCGGTTCGACGGCGAACCGGTGGATGCGCGCTGGCCGGGCTGGCCCTTGCGAGTCAACAGCATGGTGATCCCCTGGCGGTTAAATTTTGGTTGAGCGGTAATACTTTTTGACGTGTTCACTCAGGCGGTAGCTATCGCCTTGCGGCTCCTGCGGAGCGTTCGTCACGGCTTCCGCGACGCTTTTGGGTGCGAGTTTCGCGGCAACGCCTGCAGCGGCGGCCAATCCGAGTCCGGCGAAAAAGGTGCGCCGGGCGATTTTGGTCTGGTCTGACATGGATGTCTCCTTGATGAGCGACATGAAGTGTTCGTTCTGCTCTCCGCCCGCAAGATCATGGCAGGGCAAAAGTTCGCCGCAATGATATCGTTATTATTTAATGCTATACAGCAATTTTAGAAACGCAACAAAAACTTCTTTTAATTTTCCTGATTTGTGCGGTGTCTGTAATACAACTATGGTTGAAATGGCGATCAGCCCGGTTCAAATGCCACGCCAATTAAAGCCTTTTTAGGCCATGTCGAAGGCCTGCATCTCCACTTCGAAAAACGTCCGCGCCAGATGTGCGACCGCAGCATAGAACTTCGCATTCCTGTGCGTCGCGATCGCATCGCACAACCTCATGACCCAAGGCTGCATGTGCGTACCGAAGAAGTTTTTTTGCGCCGCGATATTCGCATGCACCGCATCGTCCGACGCGATCAGGTAACGCATCACTTCGCATAACGCGGCGATGTGATCTTCGCTCTCGAACATTTCTTCGCTGCGCTGCAACCCGAGTTTCGCCAGGTCGCTCCGCAGCTCCACCAGCGGCTTCTCCATCAGGAAGCCGGAGAGGTACCAGGACCCGTACAGCATGATCTCCGGTTTGCCGACCCCGATGAACAGGGCTTCATATTCGACTCTGGCCGACTCTGCCTGCAAAGTCTTACAGCATACTGACAAATTTGCCCATGCCTGCTCCAGGATGCTTTCGCCTTGCAACGGCGCAGACGCAATGGTGTCTATCAGTTCCTGCGGCGGCGGCGTATACAGCAGGGAAGCGAGCAGGCCGTACAGGTCGGCGCGCGCGGTCTCTTCGCCCTGGTCCGGGGTTTCGAATTTAAGAGGCTGGGATGTGGACATGTTTTTTTAATAATTGGTTTTGATGTCGTGTGCTAGTGCGGACGCTTCAGGTCCACGATGGTCGCTTCGTTCCGGTTTTCCATCATGTCGATCACGCGGCAGTCGGAGCACATCTTCAGGCGGTCCAGATTGCCGGCGAACGCGCCGTGCAGGGACAGTTTCGAGACCATGTTCTCGATCATCTGCAGGGTGCCGAACGGCTTGCTGCAGCGTACGCAGTGGAACGGCTGGGTCTCGTTCAGCACCACCGGCTGTTTCACCGCTTCGGTCAGCAGCAGGCGCGGCGTCAGGCTGATCGCGTTTTCCGGGCAGGTCTTTTCGCACAGTCCGCACTGCACGCAATTCTTCTCGAGGAAGCGCAGTTGCGGCTTGTCCTGGTTGTCCATCAGCGCCGACTCCGGGCAGGCGCCGACGCAGGACATGCACAGCGTGCACGCTTCCTTGTCGACATTGACCGCGCCGTACAGGGCGCCGGCCGGCAGCGGGATCTCTTCGCGCCTGACCGGCGCGAATTTCAGCAGATGTTCGAGCGCGAAGTCCAGCGTGTTGCGCTTGTCCGCGGCGACGTTGAACAGGGCGTGCTCCTCGGGCGCCTGCGCCGGCTGCAGGGCCTGCAGCGCGGCATCCAGTTCGACCGGCGTCTCGACGCGCACAAGCTGCAGGTGAATGCCGTGGTACCCGAGGCCGGCCAGGATGGTCTGCGCGACATCCATCTGCCGGCGCAGGGCGTCCACATACTGCGGCGCTTCCTCGCCGGTTGTCATGATCATCACGTTCGCCGCGCCATGGGCGACGGCGGCGAGCCACAGGTCGATGCCGGTCGACGCGGTGTGATGCAGTTCGACCGGGATCACGCGCGCCGGCATGCCTTTCACCTTGCCGCCGGCGCATGCCAGGCGGCCGAGCCGGCCGATCAGTTCCGCGCCTTTCTCCTGGCTGTGCAAGAGCAGGGCCGGTTGCTTGCCGCCGGCTTTCGCATAGGTTCTCAACAAGGTCTTCAGGCGCAGCCCCATGTCGGTGGCGCGCGGATAGGCATAGGTCAGAGCGCCGGAGGGGCATACGGTGGTGCACGCGCCGCAACCGACGCACAGGTTCGGATTGACCTTGATATGGTTGCCGTTGTGGCTGACCGCTTCCGCCGAACACACTTCGATGCAGGCGTTGCAGCCGATCTGCTGGTTGCGGCCATGCGCGCACAGTTTGTCCTTGTAGACAAAGAACTTGGGCTTGGAAAATTGGCCGACCATCTGCGCCAGTTGCATCGCCAGGTCGGTCTGCCTGCTTTCGGATGCGCCCGCCGCGAAATAACCCTGCGGCGGCTGATGCATGCCAAGCACCGGCTGATCGCACAGGTCGAAGATCAGGTCATAGTCGCCGCCGCGCTCCAGCGCCGATGCGGCGCGCGTGAAATCGATCGCGCCGATCGCGCCGCAAGCCTTGACGCAGTCGCGATGCGACGTGCATTTGTCGAGGTCGATCTGATAAGTGAAATCGATGGCATTTTCGGGGCAGGCGTCGATGCAGGCGTTGCAGCGCGTGCAGATGTCGAGATCGATCGGGTTGGCCTGCTGCCAGCTCACCTTGAATGCGCCCAGCCAGCCGCGCACCTCGATGCCGTCGCCGGAAAACGCCGGAAAGCGCCGGCTTTCGAAGCCGTCGCCAGCGCGGCCGCCAGTCATCAGTACGCTGACTTCCAGCTGGCCGTCGAGCCGTTTGGCCCAGGGCAGGGCGCGCTCGGCCGGCCCGATGATGAGCACGCGTCCGGCCGAATCGTATTCCACGCTCGGCACCGGTTCCGGAGTCGGCAGCGCGGCGGCGGCCAGCAGCGCCGCCATCTTCGGCGTCGCGTCTTTCGCCTGCGCGCTCCAGCCGCCGGTTTCGCGGATGTTCACGAAGCGCAGCGGCGCGGCCGACTGTTTCTGCTGCGCCAGTTCGGAAAACAGCCCTTGTTCCTGCGTGCAGGCGACCACGACATCGTCGACACCGTCCACGGCGGACAGGTAGGAGCCGACCTCGCGCCGGCATAGCTGGGTGGCAACCGGCAGCGGACCGGTGCCCAGCGCAGCGCCGAGCCTGGCGCCGGCGGCCGCATCCAGCGGCATGGTCCGGTTGCAGTTGCATACTTTGAATTGCGTGGTCATGAGCGTGCTTCTTTGCTTTCAGTTGGGTCGTCGTTGCCGACGCTGTCGAGCGGTCGCTCGGGCTCGCCGGGGGGGTGTTCGGCATCGGGTTCGTCTTCGGTTTCGACCGGGCCCGCCTGCGGCGCAGTCGGCTGGTCATCCGGTTCCACCGCTTCCCCTGCCTCGGCGCCGTCAGGCTTATCCTGCTCCATGGAGGATTCAGCTTCGTCGAGCATGCGCATCGGCTGCTTCTCCAGATGCGCCAGCGGATCGAGCAGGCTCTTGGCATGGTTCAGCATGGCGAGCATTGCCGGCGGAATCGGTTCGAACTTGTTGTAGTCGTCGATGTAAATGTCGAGGCCGTCCATCACGTTGAAATGCGGATCGGAGAACAGCTTCTTCATCGCCGAGCGCTTGACGTTTTCATCCACGCCGCGCGCGACGAAGGCCGAGAAATCCGAGTCCGGCGTGAGCGCGGCCACATCGTCCATGGTCAGCGCGGGCTTTTGCTCGGCCGGCGGCTGTGCCGCAACGGGTGCTGGCGCGGGAGGCGTCTCCGCTCGCGGCGGCTCGTCTGCCGGCTTCTCGATCAGACCGGGCGTCGCTTCCGCCTGAGCGGCCTGCACCTTGCGCCGCGACCAGCGCGACAGAAATCCTTCATTCGCCATTGCCGCGTCCCTCCTCGCCGGCCATTTTCTGCACACCCGCGCCGCCTTCGAAAGAAGGCTTCCTGCGCTTGCGCTTCGGCTCCGGCCGGTAATGCTCGGCGACGAATTCGCTCAGGCGCGCGACGACGCCGGGCGGCGCCGGCAGCGTGTCGACCTGTTCGCCGCCGTCCATCAGACGCGCCGCTTCATTGTAGGACAGCGTGACGCACTTGGGTACGGCGACTTCGGCGCCGTCGATCTCTTCGACGCGCCACATGACAAACCAGCAAGGCGCGGGCGAGCTGATGTTGAGGAAGTATCCTTCCGCCTCGTCCCTGAACAATCTGATCCCGAAGCCGGGGAACAGCCAGCGCGTCTCGGCCGCGTCGTCACGCAGGCAGCGCGGCGCGCCGGCGGTCAATGCGGGATCGCCGACGATCTCCATCGGCCGCCATTGATACGGCTGCCAGCGATTGTCGAGCGGCGTGCGCTGCATGACCACGCCGATCGCAAGTGTTTCTGTTTGCATGATTGCCTGGGGCGCTGTTCGTTAGTGTACTGAGGAATGACGTGCTCCCTTCCTTTACCCTCGATGAATCCACCCGCGGGGAGGGGAGCATGCGGCGGGAACATGCAGCCGGTTCAGTCGTTCTTGATGACGATGCTCGGAAACTTGCTCGACATGTCCTTGGCCTTTTCGGCGACCTTGACTGCGATCTTGCGCGCGATTTCCTTGTAGATCGTCGCGACCGGTCCATCCGGATCGGCCACCACCGTGGGCCGGCCGGAGTCCGCTTGTTCGCGTATCGACATGGTAAGCGGCAGCGCGCCGAGGAAATCGACGCCGTACTGCGCGCACATCTTCGCGCCGCCGCCTTCTCCGAAGATCGGCTCGGCGTGCCCGCAGTTCGAGCAGATATGCACGCTCATGTTTTCGACCACGCCGAGGATCGGAATGCCGACCTTCTCGAACATCTTCAGGCCCTTGCGCGCGTCCAGCAAGGCGATGTCCTGCGGCGTGGTGACGATCACCGCGCCGGTGACCGGGACCTTTTGCGACAGCGTCAGCTGGACATCGCCGGTGCCGGGAGGCATGTCGACGATCAGGTAATCGAGGTCGCGCCAGTTGGTTTGCTCCAGCAACTGCTGCAGCGCCTGGGTGACGATAGGGCCGCGCCATACCATCGGTTCGTCGGGATCGATCATGAAACCGATGCTCGAGACCTGCAGGCCGTGGTTCTCCATCGGCTCCATGGTCTTGCCGTCCACTGTCTCGGGACGGCCGGAGATGCCCATCATCATCGGCTGCGACGGACCATAGATATCCGCGTCCAGTATGCCGACCTGCGCGCCTTCGGCGGCCAGCGCCAGCGCCAGATTGACCGCCGTGGTCGACTTGCCGACGCCGCCCTTGCCGGACGCCACCGCAATGATGTTTTTCACATTCGACAACAGCTTCACGCCGCGCTGCGCGGTATGGGCGATGATCTTCGAGTACACATTCGCGCTGACATTGCCGGCACCCTCGACGCCGCGCACCGCCGCGATCACGCTCTTGCGGATGGCGTCGATCTGGCTCTTCGCCGGATACCCGAGTTCGACGTCGAGCGTGACGTCGCTGCCGTCGAGTTTAATATTCTTGGCCGACCTGCTCGCGATCAGATCCTTGCCGGTATTCGGATCGACAACCGCGGATAGTGCCTGCTTCACTGCTTCAATGGTGATGCTCATTACTTCTCCCTGATCTAAGCAGCCAAGTCTAAACCATGTTGTATCGGTTTCGCTTGCCATTCGTTGCGTTCATGACGATGGATGCCATGCGTCATTGCCGCATTGTCAACTGATGCGGATGGCATGTTGATCAAGGAACAAGGGGATGCGCACGCGGCGCGCAAATTTCGCTCGGACGACTTACAATGCATTCAATTAACAAAGCCGCTCCGATGACAGAAAAAGTGATTCCGCTCGCCGACCTGCGCTACCTGAACAAGGTGCCGGTCGTTCCGGCGCAGCTCGAAGTGCCTGCGGGCTTCGTCGCGGATGCGCTTGCCCGCCCGCTGCGCGACCTGCGCATTTCCGTCACCGACCGCTGCAACTTCCGGTGCGTGTATTGCATGCCCAAGGAAGTGTTCGACAAGGAATATGCCTTCCTGCCGCACAGTTCGCTGCTGTCGTTCGAGGAGATCACGCGCATCGCGAAGATCGCCGTCGCGCATGGCGTCGAAAAAATCCGGCTGACAGGTGGCGAGCCCTTGCTGCGCAAGCATATCGAAAAGCTGATCGAAACCCTCGCGGTCCTGAAGACGCCCGACGGCCGCGAACTCGACCTTACTCTCACCACCAACGCCTCGCTGCTGGCGCGCAAGGCGCAGGCGCTGAAGGACGCCGGACTGAAGCGCGTCACGGTATCGCTCGATGCGCTCGACGACGCCATTTTCAAGCGCATGAACGACGTCGACTTCCCGGTTTCGCAGGTACTGGAAGGAATCGATGCCGCGCATCGCGTCGGCCTCGGCCCGATCAAGGTCAACATGGTGGTCAAGGGCGGCATGAACGATCAGGAAATCGTGCCGATGGCCCGCCATTTCAAGGATACGCCGTTCATCCTGCGCTTTATCGAATACATGGATGTCGGCGCTTCCAACGGCTGGCGCATGGACGAAGTGATTCCATCGCAGGAAGTGGTGCGCCGCATCAGCGAATGCA
>JAQGLQ010000444.1 GCA_028292785.1 Noviherbaspirillum sp.
CGCTTTTTGTTCGTCGCGGCATGCGCATCCTACTATTCCGGGTCTCCAAATGTCAGAAAGTCCCACATCCGTTCGAACAGCCCGCCGGTGGACACCGCGCGCGCCGCGACTTCTTCCTGCGTATAGATCGCGGCCTCGTTCGCGCCGCCGTTCCTCACCTGCAGCACGTCGAGTTCGATCGACGCCGCATCTTCCAGCAGGAAAGCCATGCAGGCGGCTTCCTCGATGTTCGCGCCGACGCACACCGCGCCGTTGCCGCGCATGACGATGGCCCGCGCGCCGCCGAGGGCGGCGGCCAGCGCATGCGCCTTTTCATCGCTGCGCGCCAACATCGGATCGTCCCACAGCGGCGGCTGCGGAGCGAAGTAAGTCCCGCTGCCGTTGCGCGGCCTCGGGGTCACGCGCAGGGTCGACAGCGACATCAGGCGCGGCGGCTGAATCCGGCAGATGCCGCCTACATCCGGCCTTAGCCCGTAGATCTGCTGATGAATCCGCACTTCGGGCAACACGCCGTTCGGAAGGTCGCCGCGCACGGGGACGCGGATGCCGTCCTGGCCGGGCGCGATGCACCCCATCGGCCGCGAGGAGCACACCAGGAATTCCTCCTCGCTCAGCCGGGCGCTGACATGCCCGTAGGCGTGGACCAGCTTGTGCCGCCCCATCGCGCGCGCCGCCTTGCGCACGCGTATCTGTACCGCTTCAATATTCATCTTCTATTCTTCGAATCAGTTCCTGAACTCCGGGATATCCGGCCGCGAGCCCCACATGCAGAATGAAGCCGGTATGAACGGAAACTGGCGCGGCTGGTGGGTTTTCAGTTCTTCCTCGGTGAACACCTTCACCCCGGTCGAATACTCGTAGACCATGCCGTCGGGTCCTTCGAAATACAGGAACATCGCACCCGAGGTCGGATGGCGTCCGGGGCCGAAGACGATCTTCACGCCCTGCTCTTTCAGCATGTAACAGGAGCGCATCAGGTCGTCGATGCTATCCACTTGGTGATTGATGTGCTGCACGCCGGGAAAGGCTGACGGGAACAGCGCGATCTTGTGATGCACGCCGTCGATGCGCAGCAGGGGCGCGCCGCCGATGCGGTCGCTGACCCGCGCATTCATCAGCTGCGTCCAGAAGCGCTCGTCGCGCCCCGGATCGGCCGTGCGCAGGCCCACATGGCTGAAGCCGTTGATGCCGGCGTCGCGCGAAGGAAAATACCGGCGCCCGCTGTGATGCGGCCGCAGGACCAGGTCGACGCTGTTGCCGGTCGGGTCCTTGAAATTGATGAAATCCTCGACGCAGCGCTGCTGTGCCGCCTCCCTGCCGCCTGCTTCGACCTGATAGCCGGCATCCGACAGCGCGGCGGCGGCGGCTTCGAGTTCCTCCCGGGTTGCGAGTTCGAACGCGATCGTATGGTCGCGCGGATCGCCCTCGAAATAGACCAGCGTGTGGTCACGGTTGTCGCTGCGGAAGTAGTGGGCGCCGTTTTCCTTGCGCACCAGTTCGAGCCCGAGGATTTTCTGCGCGTAGTCGGTCGCTTCATCGACATTGCGCGTACCGAGGCGCACGTAACGAATATCCTTCAAGTCAATCATGTCGTCTCCACGTTCTCTTTAAGAGTCAGTTGCTGGTGATGAAACGTTCCGAATGGACGCGTTCCGGGCGCATGCCATTCTTTTGCAGCCAGTCCGACGCCGCTTCGATCATCGGCGGCGGACCGCACAGATAAACGTTGCACTCGCCGCCATGCAGCAGTTCGGGGCGCAGCAAGCTGGTCACATGCCCTTTCGGCCCCAGCCATCCGGTCGGCGACACCGCGACTCGCTCCACGGTCAGCGGCAGCTTCATGCCCAGCGCCGTCAGTTCGCTCGCGGCGAAGAATTCATCGGCCTCGTTGACGCCATAGATGAGGTGAATCGGCGGCACACCCGAGCGCAGCGCGGCCAGCGTGCGCAGCATGCTGAGCATCGGCGCCAGGCCGGTGCCGCCGGCCACCATCACGATCGGGCGCTTCGCCTCACGCAGATAGAAATGCCCGACCGGCCCCTTGATGCGTATGGCGTCGCCGCTCTGCGCGCGGTCGCGCAGATAATCACTCATCGCGCCGGCGGCGTACAGCTTCAGAAAGAACGTAAGCTGCTCTTCGCCCGGAGCATTGGCGAATGAATAGGAGCGCACCTTGTCCGTGCCGGGCACTTCCATGTGAATGTACTGGCCGGGCAGGAAGCGCAGGCCGTCCGCATTGGCGCGGACCACCATGCGCTTCACGGTCGAGGAAACCGATTCCACCGCCAGCACCCGGCCATCCATCCATTGGGCTTCATGCTGCGCGGCCAGCAGCCCGGACGGATAAGGCAGCTCGACCACGCACGGCGTTCTCGCCCTCATGCGGCACAACAGGGTGTAGCCTTGCTCTCGTTCATGCTCCGACAGGGCTTCGTCGCTGTAATCGTCGAGCTCGAACTCGCCTTGCGTGCACAGCGCCTTGCATTCGCCGCAGGCGCCTTCGAGGCAGTCATGCTCCAGGCGCAGTCCCGAGCGATAGGCGGCCTGATACACCACCTCGTTCTGACGCGCCGAAAACTTGACGGTCTTCGAGTCTTCGAAAATCGATGTGATCTCATGCATGTTCGCGGACACTATGAATTCTCCATCGGTGAGTCAGGCTGGAACGAGAATGGGCTTTACTGCCTGCCCTTGCAGAATCAGATCGAATCCGCGCGCGCCTTCGGCGACCGGCAGCACATGGCTGACCAGCGGCCGCAGATCCACTTTCCCTTCGTAGATCAGCGGCATCGCCTGTTCCCAGGTCTTCCAGATGCGCCTGCCGTGGATGTTGTGCATCTTCGGACACTTCAATAGCCAATGGGTGAAATCGACGCTGATCGGAAATGCCGGCGCTCCGACAAGGCGGAACTCGCCGCCGCGCGACAACGTCTCGAATACCGCTTTGAAGCCGGCTTCGGTGCCGGAGAATTCGATGCCCACATCCATGCCCAGGCCGCCGCTGAAGTCCTTCGCCGCATCGACCAGCGACGTCTCGGACACGTTGACGACGCGGTCCGCGCCCAGCGTCTCGGCGGACTTCAGGCGCAGCGGATTGATATCGCTGGCGATGATGCGGCGCGCGCCGAGCGCTTTCGCGGCCGCGATGCACATCAGCCCGATCGGCCCGCAGCCGTTGATCAATACGGTCTGGCCGCTGACGCCGGTGCCTTCGAGAGCAGCGTGCACCGCGATGCCGAACGGCTCCATCATCGCGGCGATCTCGTGCTCCAGCGGCTGCGTGATGATCCACGCGATGCGCGCCGGCACCACGATGTAGGCAGAGAAGCCGCCGTCGATATCAATGCCCGGATATTGCGTGCGCTCGCACAGGTGCGCCTGATCGCGGCGGCAGTGCGCGCACTCGCCGCAGAAGATATGGCTTTCCAGCACCACGTGATCGCCGGCCTTGATGCCGGTGACGCCGCTGCCGACCTGGTCGACGATGCCGCTCACTTCATGGCCGAGCACGCGCGGCAGGACCATGCGCCGCTGCATGCGCGGCGCCCACTTGTAGATCTGCATATCGGTGCCGCAGATGCCAGCGGCGCCGACGCGGATGCGAATCTCGCCGGCGCCGGCGGTCGGCTCGGCGATCTCGCGCACTTCAATGCCGCCTTCACCGGGCGCCACTTTGCATAAAGTCAGCATACGTGCCTTTCAGCGGAAATCAGATATGGTAGAAATCGACCGGGCCCTCGAGTTTTTCGTCGATCAGGATGGTGGTCTTCCTGGCGATCAGCAGCCCGCTCTCTGTCCGGCGCAGGGTGTAGTAATAGCGGCCGCCGCGCGTC
>JAQGLQ010000449.1 GCA_028292785.1 Noviherbaspirillum sp.
CCGTGATGGTTGCCTGCTTCGACAGAGAGGAACGTTACAGCTTCGTGAACCGGGCCTATGAACGCTGGTGCGGCCGCACCAGCACCGAGATCATCGGCAAGTGCCTGAGCGAAGTGCTCGGACCGGACTATGCGGAGCTTGCGCCCCGCATCGCCCGCGTCCTCAAGGGTGAGACGGTGACCCATGCCCAGACCTTCCGGCTGGGCGGAACCGTGCGCGACAAGATTGGCGTCTACACGCCGCATTCCGGTACGAATGGCGAGGTACTTGGATTTTCAGCATTGGTGATGGATATCACCGACCGCAACGATGGCGAAAACACCCTGCGCGCGCGGGAACGGCAATTGCGCCTCCTCACCGATGCCATGCCGGTATTCATTGCCCAGAGCGATACCGAATACCGCCTCAATTTCGTCAACAAGACGTATGCCGATCGTTTCGACTTCGATCCCGATAAGGTGATCGGCAAGCGTATACCCGATGTGATCGGCGAGGAGAGATTCGCGCGCATCCGTCAGTATCTCGATGCCGCGCTGGCCGGCAATCCGCAGGAGCACGAAATCAAGATACCGGCCGGCAAATGGGGCGAACGTCACATGCACATGGTCTATGTACCGGAACGCGATCAGCACGGCGCGGTGCGCGGCATGATTGCGGCCGTCAGCGACATAACACGCCTGCGCAGCATGGAAGAACAGTTGCGCCGCCGCGAGCGCGAATTCAAGATGCTGGTCGAAAATTCGCCGGACATCATTTCGCGCATCGATCGCGACATGCGTCATCTGTACGTCAATCCGGCGATCGAAGCGCTGTCCAACAAGCGTGCTTCGGAGTACCTCGGCAAGACCAAGGCGGAACTCGGTCTCGCGCCGGCCGTAGTCCAGGCCTGGGACACCGCGGCCGGAGCGGCATTCGAGACCGGGCTCGAGCAGCGCCTCGATTTCGATCACACCATCGACGGCAAGATGCACTACTTCTCGGGACGCGTCGTGCCCGAAATCGACGGCGATGGAAATATCGAATCGGTGGTCGGCATTGCCTATGATGTCACCGAGCGCGCAAAAATGGAGAAGGAGCGCGACGAACTCCTGTCGCGCGAACGCACCGCGCGGATCCAGGCCGAGACGGCGGCGCGCGCGCGCGACGAATTTCTCGCCATCGTGTCGCATGAGTTGCGGGCGCCCCTGAACGGCATTCAGAGCTGGGCTCACGTGCTCGAGAACTATGTCAAAGACGCGACTTCCGCGCCGCTGGCGCAACGCGCGCTGCAAGGCATCAAGACCGGCGTCGGCCAGCAAGTGCGCCTCATCGAGGATCTGCTCGACGTCACCCGCATGATGAGCGGGAAAATGCGGCTGGTGAAGCAACCGCTCGCGCTGCTGCCGGTCGTGCAGGCGGCGGTCGAGAGCGTGCGCGGCATTGCGGCTGCCAAGCACATCGGCATTACGTGCACTTACCGGATTACCAGCGAGCAGATAGACGGCGACTCCGATCGCGTGCAACAGATCTTCTGGAATCTGCTTTCCAATGCCATCAAGTTCACGCCGGAGGGCGGAAACGTCTGGCTGACCGCGACACATACCGAGAACGAGATTTGCGTGACGGTGCGCGATGACGGCGTGGGTATCTCGCCGCAATTCCTGCCGCATCTATTCAACCGTTTCAGCCAGGAAGACACCTCCAGCACGCGCGACCACAGCGGCTTGGGCCTCGGTCTGTTTCTGGTACGCCACCTGATCGAACTGCATGGCGGCTGGGTGAGCGCCGATAGCGAAGGTGAAGGCAAGGGAACCACGTTTTCGGTTTATCTTCCGTTGCGGTCCCGACTGGATAAATACACGCCTGCCGTGCATAGCGAACACGGCAGCGACAGCATGCCCCTGCCCTCGCTCGCGGGAAGGCGCATCCTGCTGATCGACGACCAGGAAGAAGCGCGGGAATCGCTTACAGTGGTGTTGAGCACTGCCGGGGCCAAGGTGTTCGCGGCCGAGTCGGCCAGGCAAGTGCTCGAATGGCTGTCCTCGATCACGCCGGACGAATATCCCAACGTGCTCGTCTGCGACATTGCCATGCCGGGAGAGGACGGCTATGCCGTGCTGCGCAGAATCCGTTCATGGAAGGCGCCGGATGGCAACCTGGCCTTGCAACGCATGCCGGCGCTCGCATTGACCGCATTCGCGCAAAGAGAAGACCGGATACGTGCGCTGACGGCCGGTTTCCAGATGCATGTGACGAAACCGGTGGCGCCCGAGGAACTGATCGTCGTGATCGATACGCTGGCGCCCAAGCAATAGTGAGGGCGCCAGGCGCTTATCCGTGTCAGTGATAGGAATCGCTGCTTTGATACGGGGCGTCACCCTTCTTCGCCATGGCTTCATACGGCCCGTATTCCTCGAGACGGTTATAGAGTGTCTTGAGGCTGATGCCGAGAATATCGGCCGCCCTTTTCTTGACGCCGCCGCATAATTCGAGCGTCGCATAGATCAGCTTTCGATCCACATCGGCCAGCGAAGTGCCGACCGGGATGGCAAGCGTCAGTCCCACCGGCGACTGCGTGGTAATGACAGGCGCAAGGGCCGCCGCGTCGATCACATGATCCGACAGGATGAAGGCGCGCTGCATGTAGTTGCGCAGTTCACGCACATTGCCCGGCCAGTGATAATTGCTCAGGCAGGCGAGACCATCGGGAGACAACACCTTGCTGGTACCGTGCGCCGCATTCATCTCTTCGAGGAAATGCTGCGCAAGCAGCTCGATGTCGGCACCGCGTTCGCGCAGCGGCGGAATCCGCAACGGGAAGACATTGAGTCGGTGATAGAGGTCGAGACGCAGCTTGCCGTCGGCTACCGCGGCCTCGGGATCGCGGTTGCTGGCAGCAATGACCCGTACGTCGGTTTCCAGTTCCTGGTTGCTGCCGATGCGCATGAAGGAGCCGGTCTCGAGCACGCGCAGCAGCTTTACCTGCAACTCCACGGGCATCTCCGTGATTTCGTCAAGGAACAGCGTGCCGCCATTGGCGCGTTCGAAGTAGCCCTTGTGCTGCCGGTCCGCGCCGGTAAAGCTGCCCTTCTCGTGTCCGAAGATTTCGCTCTCGATCAGCTGCGGCGATATGGCGCCGCAATTCACGGGCAGGAACGGATGCTTCTGCCGCAGGCTCAAGTCATGAATGGTTTGCGCCGCGAGTTCCTTGCCGGTGCCACTCTCGCCGAGCAGCAACACCGTGGCCTCGGTCGGCGCCACTCTGCCGATATGGTTATAAAGCTTCTGCATTGCCGGCGCAGCTCCCAGCATTTGGCCGAAATGGCCGAGCCGCCGCAATTCGCTGCGCAGAACGCCAATTTCTTCCTTCAGGTCAACGGTGCGCGGAATGCGCGAGAGCAGCGCTTTGAGCCGGCGGAAATTGATCGGCTTGGTCAGATAGTCGGCGGCGCCGAGGCGCAGGGCCTCGACCGCGGTTTCGACGCTCGCATGGCCTGTGATGAGCACAATCTCGGTCGTGGCGCGCGATTCGATGTCATTGAACAGATCCATGCCGCTGCCATCGGGCAGCTTCAGGTCGATCAGCACGACGTCAGGGCGTTGCCGCATGATCTGAAGCTGTGCGTCCTTTATCGAGCCGGCGACGGCGCTGGTAAATCCTTCCGCGGCAGTAATCTCCGCGAGTGCTTCCCGGGTATTCACATCGTCATCGACGATCAGTACGTGTGGCATAGGTGTGTGTCTCGGTACATGTTATTCAGTAACAGGCGGCGCATGCGCCGGCCGAACGTTGGACTGAAGCTGACTTCGCAGTTCAATGCCTTCATGCGAAGCAATATGCACACTGAAGACCCGACGAACGACGAGGTTCTTCACTGCGCCCATTCACACTTGAACATTAACTCCATTTTCATCAAGGCTGTCAGAGATATGACAAGAAAACGCGTTATTGCATTGCGATGCGGAGCGCTTGCGGCGTGAGAGCAAGGCCATGTCATCGGTTCTGGATGTGTTGCCGATAGAGTCGGTTAATTCGCAAGAGACATGAACGCATTGATGAATGCATCGCTTATGTCCTCTTTGAAACAATAATGATTCAATGGTTCTTCATTTATTCGATCGCCGGAATATGCTGTCGTTGTGCGATCTCGATTTACACGGTACTGCACATATGACACTGACAATGGAAGCTGATCCTTTCGCTCTTAACAAGCTGCTTGATCCCTCTCGCAACTTGAACGGCGTTGGTTCTACTTCGCATTGTCAGATTTGCTGCGCCAAGCCAGGGCTTAACGCGCAACGGTACAACCGCCTGCCATGCAGGCAAACAATCTATATCGATTTATTTCGAGCCGGCAGTTCCGCCAGTGGATGAACCGCTGCCTGCGCCACCAGCGCCGCCGCTGCCGCTTGCTCCACCCGTACCCATTGCACCGGAAGAACTGGAGGTGCCGCTTGTACCGGATGTACCGGAAGTGTCGGCGGCACGCCGCTCGCAGCCAGCCAAAGCAAAGCTCATTACCGCAGCGCCGATCATCAGGACTTTAGGAAGTGTGGTTCTTGCGTTCATGGGTATTCCTTTCAATAAAAGTTATACGTCTTCGCACTTGACTGCCACGATGCAGAGAAGTTCTTAAAATTTCCGCAATGTGTGCTTTTTCGCAAAGGCAGGTTTTGTGCCAACGATCACCATTCATTCCTTCCTGCAATTAAGCGAACTTATGAAACGCGATGGACATACAACGGACCACGGTCGCACATTGCCGGAAGTTATTGCTTAAGGAACC
>JAQGLQ010000476.1 GCA_028292785.1 Noviherbaspirillum sp.
GAGCGTCGCGGGATCCGGCTCGGCGCCGGTTTCCTGCAGGATCTGGCGCGAGATGCGGTTCATCTTGTTGATCGTTTCGATCATGTGCACCGGAATCCGGATGGTGCGGGCCTGGTCGGCGATCGAACGGGTGATCGCCTGGCGAATCCACCATGTGGCGTAGGTCGAAAACTTGTAGCCGCGGCGGTATTCGAACTTGTCGACGGCCTTCATCAGGCCGATGTTGCCTTCCTGGATCAGGTCGAGGAATTGCAGGCCGCGATTGGTATATTTCTTCGCGATCGAGATCACCAGACGCAGGTTGGCTTCGGTCATTTCGCGCTTGGCTTTGCGCGCTTTCATTTCGCCGGCGGCCATCTTCTTGTTGATGTTCCGCAGGTCGGGAAGCGGCAATACTACGCGCGCCTGCAGATCGATCAGTTTTTGCTGCAGTTCCTTCACGGTCGGCACGTTACGGCCGAGGATCGCGCTGTACGAATGACCGGCGTCGACTTCCGCGTCGATCCATTCCAGATTGGTTTCGTTGCCCGGGAAAGTCCTGATGAAGTGCGCGCGCGGCATGCCGCACTTGTTGACGACCACATCGAGGATCTGCTTTTCGATGTGGCGCACTTCATCGACCTGGCCACGCAGGGTGTCGCATAGTCGCTCGACGAATTTCGCGGTGAACCGGATACTCAGCAGTTCGTTCGAGATCGTTTCCTGCGCCTTGACGTAAGGCTTGGAGTTGTAGCCTTCCTTCTCGAAGGCTTTGCGCATCTTGTCGAACTGGGACGAGATCTCGGCGAATTTGCCGAGGGCATCGCGCTTGAGCTGCTCGAGCTGCTCCGCGGAGAAGCCGGCGGCGGCACCGTTGGCCGTGCCCTCGTCATCTTCTTCGCCCTCCTCGTCGCCTTCTTCATCATCCTCATCGGAAGCGGCGGCGGCTGCCGTTGCAGCCGCGGCGATCGGCGCCTCGGGCGCATTCAGATCGACCAGGCCGTCGACGATTTCATCGACCTTGCTTTCATCTTTTTCAATCTTGTCAGCTGCGGCCAGAATTTCGGCGATCGTGGTCGGGCAGGCGGAAATCGCCTGAATCATGTCCTTCAGGCCTTCTTCGATGCGCTTGGCGATTTCGATCTCGCCTTCGCGCGTCAGCAGTTCGACCGAGCCCATTTCGCGCATGTACATGCGTACCGGGTCGGTGGTGCGCCCGAAATCGGAATCGACGGTGGAAAGCGCCGCTTCGGCGGCAGCATCCGCATCGTCGTCGCTGGCGACGGTAGCGACGTTGTCCGACAAGAGGAGTGTCTCGGCATCGGGCGCGTGCTCGTAGACCGCGATACCCATGTCGTTGAAGGTGCCGATGATGCCTTCAATTGCTTCCGGATCGACGATATTCTCCGGCAGGTGGTCGTTGATTTCCGAATACGTCAGGAAACCGCGGTCCTTGCCGAGCTTGATGAGTGTCTTGAGTTTCTGGCGGCGCTGCTCGAGTTCTTCTTCGCTGGCTTCGGTGTCGGACGAGAATGCTTCCTTCAGCAATGCCTTTTCCTTTGCCTTGCGATCCTTGGCCTTGGCCTTGTCCGCTGCCTTGAGCTCGGCGCGTTCGACCGCATTCAGCGCGGCGACTTCGTCGTTTTCCGGCTGGAAGTCTTTCGGCTTGCGCCCGCGACGGCCCGGCACTTTAACCGACGGCAAAACGTAACTGGAGGTATCGATCGCAGCCAACGTCGCAGCATCGGTTGTCTGACTGACCGCCATCACTTTGCTTTCGGACTTGGGTTCAGCGCTCGCAGTAGCTTTCGCCGGCTTGCTCGCTGACTTCGATTCGGTTTTCTTGTTTGTCACGGGTACTTTCGGGTTCTCGAGAGCCTGCTTCGCACCGGCTCTGGGTGAAGGTTTCGCCTTTGACGAAGTTGCTATTGCGGACGTCTTCGGCGCTGCTTTTACGTCTGTCTGCGCCGGGGCTTTATTCAGTGTTTTCGCTTTGCCAACAGGCTTGGCGGAAGCGGCTTTCTTGACGGCAGGCCTTGCCATCGACTGGCTTTTAGCTGGTTTAGTTGCAGCCAAGGTCGCATTTTTTGCGGTCTGAGTGGATTTCGCGGGTTTCTTCATTGCGTTTGCCATGGAATCAATACCACCTCAATTGCATTGTTATAGAGACAACACTTTTCGTTTGTAGAGCAGGACGATCAGGCGCTCTTCAATGGCCTGGAATTCGCCCGCGCGATGTTCCTGAAACTTCCCGTGTGACCCAGGGCTCAATTCGGCAAACGAAATACTCTAAGACCTTGAATCAAAAGCTTTTAATTATAGCACACCCGTTATTGTTGCTGAATACCCAGACCCTATGTAAGGCTAACGCGATATGTTTTCGACCTCCGCTTGCTTGCGGAGTTGCTCTTGCTGTTGCACCAGTTCCCGGTAGCGCATGCGTGCTTCCTCGCTTGCGAGCCCTGTTGCAGCCAGTTGATCCAACTCGGCTTTCAACACTTGCATTTTAGTCTGCCGTACTGCGCCGGCAAGTTCCAGGCGGGCCGCGTCGAGATTCGACTCCGAATCTGTGGCGATTTCAGCAATAAGCGCATCAAAATCCGCTCCGGCACCCCGCAATTGCTCGACCAGGGTTGCAAAGTTGCCTTGCGCACCCAGCGTCCGGCAGATATCGACCAGCTGGACCAGCATCTCGGCATTATCCGGCGCGAGATGCGCCGCCGCGGAAAGCGCAGCCTCATCCAGATCCCCGGCCAGCACCGGATGCGCCATGAGCAGACGGATCATCTGCCGTTCAAGCCCCATCGGCGGCGTGCGCTTGCTGCGCGGAGGCGCTACCCGCGAGCGCGCCACGGGCTGCGCCAGCTCGAACAGCGCTTCAACTTCCGCCGGTGTCGTGCGCGTGAGCTGCGCGATGCTGCGCACCACCTGCAATCTGAGGCCGGAGGGCGGCATCGCCTGCAACAGCGGCTTTGCCTCGAACAGCACCTTGGCCCGGCCTTCGGGCGTATTCAGATCGCTCTCGCCCGCCGCTTCATTGATCAGAAACTGCGACAAGGGCATGGCGTCACGCACCTGCTGCTCAAAAGCTTCCGTGCCGAGTTCGCGAATATAAGTGTCGGGATCATGCTCTTGCGGCAGGAACAGGAATTTCAGGGTCTTGTTATCCGTCGCGTGAGGCACGCAGGCATCCAGCGCGCGTCGTGCTGCGCGGCGCCCCGCCGCATCGCCGTCAAAGCTGAAAATGACGCTGTCGGTCTGACGCAGCAGCTTTTGCACATGGACCGGCGTACAGGCCGTACCGAGCGTGGCAACTGCTTGCGGAAAACCGAGCTGCGCCAGTGCAACCACATCCATATAGCCTTCGGTCACCAGCACATAGCCGGCTTCACGGATCGCCTGCCGGGCTTCAAACAGACCGTATAACTCATTACCCTTCTGAAATAGGGGTGTCTCGGGAGAATTCAAGTATTTCGGTTCACCGCCGTCAAGAACGCGGCCGCCAAAGCCGATAACCTGGCCTTTGGGATTTCTGATCGGAAACATGATGCGGTCACGGAAACGGTCATAGCGCTTGCGCGGACTCTCGCCTCCATCCTGCTTCTCGATGACCATCCCGGCCTCGACCAGTACCTCGGCTTCGTAGTCGGGAAAGATAGAGCGCAGGTTATCCCAGCCATCCGGCGCATATCCGAGCCCGAATTTCATTGCGATTTCGCCGGTCAGGCCGCGGCCTTTGAGGTAGGCGACGGCCGACGGCGCTCCGCGCAATTGCTGTCGATAGTAATCGCATGCTTTTGACATCACTTCCGACAAGGCAAGGCTTTTCGCCTGTACCTCGGCACGCTGGGCCGGAGGCAAACGATCCTGTTCCGGCACGACCATGCCAACGCCCTGGGCCAGGTCCTTTACCGCTTCCACGAATCCGAAGCCGGAATATTCGATCAGGAAACCAATCGCGGTTCCATGCGCGCCGCAACCGAAGCAGTGGTAAAACTGCTTGGTCGGGCTGACGGTGAAACTGGGCGATTTTTCGTTATGGAATGGGCAAAGGCCCATGTAATTCGCGCCGCCCTTCTTCAGCTGGACGTAACGTCCCACCACGTCCACGATATCCACGCGGTTGAGAAGGTCCTGGATGAAAGATTGTGGATTCAAGATGAATTACGGATCGGCTCGCTTCGTCCCATGCGTCTACGCTTTGGCCAATGCGGCCTTTACCAGTCCGGAGACGGCGGTCATGTCAGCCCGGCCGGCAAGCTTCGGTTTCAGGACGCCCATCACCGTGCCCATATCCTGCGGACCGGTGGCACCGGTTGCGGCAACCGCCGCCGCGACTTCTGCCTGAAGTTCGGCCTCCGACATCGCCGCCGGCATGTAGGCGGCCAGAACAGCGAGTTCAGCTTTTTCGATATCAGCCAGATCCTGGCGGCCGCCCGCTTCGAACTGGGAAATCGAGTCCTTGCGCTGCTTGACCATTTTTTCCAAAATGGCAAGCACCTGGCTGTCGTCCAGCTCGATGCGCTCGTCGACTTCCTTTTGCTTCAAGGCGGCGGTGATCAAACGAATGGTACCCAGCTTCGCCATATCCTTGGCGCGCATCGCCGCCTTCATGTCTTCCGTGATTTGTTCCTTGAGGCCCATGCCATCTCCGTGTATGCAAATTATCACTTCACTGAAGCATCATATCGGGGAGAAATGACGATCAGCAAGCCCTAAACGCCAAAACCCGCTGCGGAACGACACCGGAGCGGGTTTGCATTAAACCGCACATAGCGTGCGGCAGAAATCAGTACATCTTTTTCGGCAATTGCTGGCTGCGGATGCGCTTGTAGTGGCGCTTCACGGCAGCAGCGGCCTTGCGCTTGCGCTCTGCAGTCGGCTTTTCGTA
>JAQGLQ010000106.1 GCA_028292785.1 Noviherbaspirillum sp.
CAGCTCCCGAATGCGATCGCCGAATTCCCGTGAACGCAGGATATCCACCACATCCGTCATCGGTGACGCATGCAGCGCGCTTTTTTCGACCGCGAAGAAATACCGTTCCTTCAGCAGCGGCACGAAATCGAGGCCGAAGCGACGCGCCGCCGTCTCGACGCCGATGCCGACATCCGCCATGCCGCTGGCAATGTAGGCAGCGACCGCCGCATGGGTGAATTCCGTGCTTTCGAAGCCCTTGATGCGCGCGGTGGGAATGCCTTCCTTCTTCAGCATCAGTTCCAGCAGCATGCGGGTGCCCGAACCGGCCTGGCGGTTGACGAAGCGCACCTCGGGACGCTGCAGGTCCGCCAGCGATTCGATGCGTTTCGGATTGTCGCGCGCGACGAACAGTCCCTGGTTTCTGGTCGCCAGATGCAACAGTACATGCGCATCGGCATCGAGCCATCGGGTATAGCGCCTGACCGCTTCCGTTTCGAATTCGCCGAGCGGCACATGGAAGCCGGCGAGGTCGCATTCGCGCCGTTCGAGTGCCGCCAGCGCTTCGGTGCTGTTGCGGTAACGAACCTCGAGCGGCAGATGCGTGGCCACGATCCATTCCAGCAGCGAGGCCACGGCGAAGCCGTGACTGGCGTAGAGGCGCAGCGCATTGCGCGGGCCGGCGACGGTCTTGCTGATTTCGGTTTCGAGTTCGGAGGCGAGGCTTTCCAGCGTGGGAGAGAGGCGGGCGCGAATGCGCTGGTCCGCCAGCAGCAGCGCCTCCGCCAGCGGACTCAACCGGGTGCCTCGCCCCGGTTGCTTGACCAGCAACTGCGTGCCGAAAAGCTGTTCCGCCACGCGCAGTAGGCCCCACGCATGCCGATAGGACGCGCCGGTCGCCTTGACCGCCGCGGCAATCGAGCCGGAGGACTTGATGCGCGATAGCAGGCGCAGCAGGACCTGGGTGTCCAGCGATCTGCCGGCCTGCTCGTGCTCATCGCCATCGCGCGCAATGCGCCAGACGGGATCTATGGATACCTTGTACATTATGTAATCTCATGCATATTTGAGGCGGATTCCGCTCCTGTTATATTGCGGAAGGTTCACTATTTTAATTATGTTTGGCGAAGCATATTTGACTACCCGCAGGAATCTTCCCGCCTCGCCCAGGAACGAAGGTAACAATGAATCAACGAGTCATTCCCATCGTCGCGGGCACGCCCGCGCTTTCCCGGGAACGCAAGCGCCAGGCACCGAAAGGACGCCGCGTCGATCCGCAGGCACTGGACGAAGTGCGCGCCCTGCTGGCGCAGGCGCCGCGCCGCCGCGACCTGCTGATCGAACACCTGCATCTCATCAATGACCGCTACGGTCGACTGTCGTCGGCGCATCTGGCGGCACTGGCGCAGGAAATGCGCATGGCGCAGGCCGAGGTCTATGAGGTAGCGAGCTTCTATCATCATTTCGAGGTGGTGAAGGAAGGCGAGACGGCGAGCGACGCGCTGACGGTACGGGTCTGCGACAGCCTGTCATGCGACATCGCCGGCGCCTCCGATCTGCTGCAACGCCTGCCGGCAGTGCTGGGCGCGCAGGTGCGCGTGCTGCCCGCACCATGCGTGGGCCGCTGCGAACAGGCGCCGGTGGCGGTGGCGGGGCAGCGTCCGCTGCCGCAGGCGACTTGCGATTCCATCAAGGCATGCGTGGATGCGGGAGAAACGCGCGATATCCCGGACAACTACATCGGCTATGCCGAATATGTGGAGCAGGGCGGATACCGGTTACTGAAGGAGTGCGCATCCGGCGTGCGCGATGCGGAGTCCATCATCAGCATCATGGAAGACTCCGGACTGCGTGGTCTCGGCGGTGCCGGCTTTCCGGCCGGCCGCAAATGGCGCATCGTGCGCAACGAGCCTGCGCCCCGGCTGATGGCGGTCAACATCGACGAAGGCGAGCCGGGCACCTTCAAGGACCGGACTTATCTCGAACACGATCCGCACCGTTTCCTGGAAGGCATGCTGATCGCCGCTTGGGCGGTCGGCGTCGCGGCGATCTACATCTACCTGCGCGACGAATACCACGGCTGCCGCGCTTTGTTGCAGATGGAACTCGACCGGCTGCGCGCCGATCCGCCGATCACGGGCATGCCGGAGATTCAGCTGCGGCGCGGTGCCGGCGCCTACATCTGCGGCGAAGAGTCGGCGATGATCGAATCGATCGAAGGCAAGCGCGGCATGCCGCGCCTGCGCCCGCCGTATGTGGCGCAGGTCGGGTTGTTCGGCCGGCCGACGCTGGAACAAAACTTCGAGACGCTGTACTGGGTGCGCGAGCTGATCGAAAAGGGCGGCGCGTGGTTTGCAGCGCATGGCCGGAACGGCCGCAAGGGGCTGCGCTCCTTTTCGGTATCCGGCCGCGTGGCGAAGCCGGGCGTGCATCTCGCGCCGGCCGGCATCACTATCCAGGAACTGATTGATGAATACTGCGGCGGCATGCTGGACGGCCACCGCTTTTACGCCTATCTGCCGGGCGGCGCTTCGGGCGGCATCCTGCCGGCGTCGATGAATGACATTCCGCTCGATTTCGATACGCTGCAGCCGTATGGCTGCTTCATCGGCTCGGCCGCGATCATCGTGCTGTCGGAGCGCGACAGCGCGGTCGGCGCCGCGCGCAACCTGATGCGTTTTTTCGCCGACGAGTCCTGTGGCCAATGCACGCCTTGCCGGGTCGGCACGGCGAAGGCGCTGACGCTGATCGAACAGCCGCAGTGGGATCTCGCATTGCTGGCCGAGCTGTCGAACGTGATGCGCGACGCATCGATTTGCGGACTGGGACAGGCCGCGCCCAATCCCGTAGATTGCGTCGTGAGATATTTTCCGCATGAACTGAATGCACCTGTGGGCCCGCCATGAATGCCATCAACCGCAATGAAATAGCGCAGGCCGACGCCGTGTCGGTCAGCTTCCGCCTCAACGGCAGGGATGTCGAAGGCAAGGCCGGTGAAACCTTGCTCGAGATCGCGCAACGCGAAGGGATCGCCATTCCCCGGCTGTGCTATATGGAAGGCCTGGATACGGCAGGCAATTGCCGCGCCTGCGTGGTGGAGATCAAGGGCGAGCGCGTGCTCGCGCCATCCTGCTGCCGCAATCCGGTGCAGGGCATGGAAGTCACCACCGACAGCGAGCGCGCGCTCAGATCGCAGAAGATGGTGCTCGAGCTTCTGCAGTCGGACATGCCGGAGACCGCCTATACCCGCGACAACGAAGTCGATCGATGGGCGGCGGAACTGAAGGTCGGCAAGCCGCGTTTCGCGCCGCGCGATCATGTGCCGGCCGATCTGTCGCATCCCGCCATCGCCGTCAATCTCGATGCATGCATCCAGTGCACCCGCTGCGTGCGCGCCTGCCGCGACGAACAGATGAATGATGTCATCGGCCTGGCCTTTCGGGGCAATGGCGAGAAAATCGTATTCGATATGGACGACCCGATGGGCGCGTCCACCTGCGTCGCCTGCGGCGAATGCGTGCAGGCCTGTCCCACCGGCGCTTTGACGCCGGCGTCGCAGCATGGCGGAGCGGGCGCGCTGACCGTGCCCGACAAGAAGGTGGAGTCGATCTGCCCGTACTGCGGCGTCGGCTGCCAGCTGACCTACAACGTCAAGGACAATCGCATTCTGCATGTCGAAGGCCGCGATGGCCCGGCCAATCACAAGCGGCTGTGCGTGAAGGGACGTTATGGATTCGACTATGCCCATCATCCGCAGCGCCTGACCCGGCCGCTGATCCGGCGCGCCGACGCGCCCAAGCGCGGCGACATTGTGATGAACCCCGCCAATGTGATGGAAGTGTTTCGGGAAGCGACGTGGGAAGAGGCGCTCGACTTTGCCGCCGGCAAGCTCAAGATGATCCGCGATACTTCCGGCGGCAAGGCGCTGGCGGGCTTCGGCTCCGCCAAGGGCAGCAATGAAGAAGCCTATCTGTTCCAGAAGCTGGTGCGCACTGGTTTCGGCAGCAATAACGTCGACCACTGCACACGGCTGTGCCACGCCTCGTCGGTCGCCGCGCTGCTGGAAGGCATAGGCTCCGGCGCGGTATCGAATCCAGTCATGGATGTGACGAAGGCCGAAGTCATTGTGGTGATCGGCGCGAACCCGACCGTGAACCATCCGGTGGCGGCAACCTGGATCAAGAATGCGGCAAGGAACGGCAGCAAGCTCATCGTCGCCGATCCGCGCCGCTCGGACCTGGCGCGCATGGCGCATCGCTTCCTGCAGTTCAAGCCTGATACCGATGTCGCGCTGCTGAATGCGATGATGCATGTGATCGTGCACGAGGGCCTGGTCGACCGGGATTTCATCGCCGCCAGGACGATAGGCTATGACGAACTGAAGAAAAACGTCGAAGGCTACAGCCCGGAAAGCATGGCGCCGATCTGCGGCGTCGACACCGACACCATCCGCTATGTGGCGCGGCTCTATGCCACATCCAAAGCCTCGATGATCCTGTGGGGCATGGGCATCTCGCAGCACATCCACGGCACCGACAATGCGCGCTGCCTGATCGCGCTGGCGCTGATGACCGGCCAGATCGGCCGGCCCGGCACCGGCCTGCATCCGCTGCGCGGCCAGAACAATGTGCAGGGCGCTTCCGACGCCGGACTGATTCCGATGATGTTCCCCGATTACCAGCGCGTCGACAATCCGGCCGCGCGGACGAAGTTCGAGCAGCTGTGGGGCATGCCGCTCGACCCCCAGCCCGGGCTGACGGTGGTCGAGGTGATGAACGCCATCATGCAGGGCACGGTGCGCGGCATGTACATCATGGGCGAGAATCCGGCGATGTCCGACCCGGACGCCAATCATGCGCGAGAGGCGCTGGCGGCACTCGATCATCTGGTGGTGCAGGATATCTTCCTCACCGAGACCGCCTATCTCGCCGATGTCATCCTGCCGGCATCGGCCTTTCCCGAAAAGACCGGGACTTTCACCAACACCGACCGGCTGGTTCAACTGGGCCGCCAAGCGATCGATCCGCCGGGCGAAGCGAAGCAGGACTTGTGGATCATCCAGCAGCTTGCCGCGCGCATCGGGCTCGACTGGAACTACGGGCATGTATCGGAAGTGTTCGATGAAATGCGACGCAGCATGCCGAGCATCGCCGGCATCACCTGGGACCGTCTCGAACGCAGCCATGCGGTTACCTATCCCTGCGAGAACGAAGGCGACGCCGGCCAGCCGGTGGTCTTTACCCGGCAATTTCCGACGGCGTCCGGGCGTGCCAGCTTCGTCCCCGCCGACATCATTCCGGCGGCGGAGCGGCCCGATGCCGACTACCCGAATGTGCTGATCACCGGCCGTCAGCTGGAGCATTGGCACACTGGCAGCATGACGCGCAGGGCCGGCGTGCTCGATGCCATCGAACCCGATCCGGTGGCACTGGTGCATCCGCTGGATCTCGCCGATCTTGGCGCCAGGGCCGGCGATGTCATCACGCTGGCATCGCGTCGCGGCGAAGTGTCGCTGTATGCGCGGGCCGACGACAGTTCCCCGCGCGGCGCGGTATTCGTGCCGTTCTGCTATTACGAAGCGGCCATCAACAAGCTCACCAATGCGGCGCTCGATCCTTTCGGCAAGATTCCCGAGTTCAAGTACTGTGCGATCCGAATCAGGCTGGGCGGCGATCCGCCCGTGCAAAGCAGTTATGGCGGAGGGCAGATCCTCCAGCCGGTCGGACTTGTCGATTGACGTCCGGAGAAACCGCATGCCGCATCGACCTCTTTTATCCAGTGCCACGATAGCCCTGACCCAGGCGGTCGAAGCGATCGACGAGCGCGGCCGGCGTTCGACGATTTCCATACCCGCCGAACGTCCGCTGACAATCTATCTCGACAAGCGCGAACTCGTCACCCTGATGACCCTGGGTGGCGCTCCCGAAGCGCTCGCGCTCGGCTATCTGCGTAACCAGCGTTTCGTCAGATCCATCGACGACATCGCGGCGGTGCAGGTGGACTGGGAAGTCGATGCGGTCGCGGTGACTACGCATGCCGGTGCCGGCGATATCGGCGAAGACGGCGCCGGCTCCGGATTCGGCGGACTGATGGAAGAACTCGATGCGATTTCGATATCGCAAACGGCGCGCCTGCGGCAATCGACGCTGTACCGGATCATCGACGCGGTACGCGTGCAGCGTTCGGTGTACAAGCAGGCCGGATCTCTTCACGGCTGCGCGCTGTTTTCCCTCGAAGGAGAAATGCTCTACTTCATGGAAGACGTCGGCCGTCACAATGCCGTCGACGCCATCGCGGGCAAGATGTGGCTCGACGACGTGAGCGGGGAGGACAAGGTGTTCTACACCACCGGAAGGCTCACCTCCGAAATGGTGATCAAGGGCGGACAGATGGGCATTCCGTTTCTGCTGTCCCGCTCGGGAACCACGCAAATGGGGCATGAGGTCGCGCAGCGGCTCGGCATATCGATGTTCGCGCGCTGCAGCGGAACCCACTTTCTGCTGTTGAGCGGCAGGGAGAGACTGATACTGGAGCCGCATTTGGCGGATGCCGCGGCAGGTTGACGATCCGCCCGCCGGAAATGCATTTCCGGCATTGCATTTCGATGACATAGCGCATGCGGATGGCAGTTAAACACGATATAGCTTGCTATTGCCCGGTCATGCGCGCACCCTCGAAGAAGAGTATCGGCATGGGCAATTCATGCCGGACAAACCAAAGGAGCTTCAAATGACTCAGACCACAGAACAGCCGCGCCTGACCGAGCGCGGCATCGTATTCACCGTGCGTGTCGATTCGGTGAATCGGGAATGCGAGATATTGAGGGA
>JAQGLQ010000502.1 GCA_028292785.1 Noviherbaspirillum sp.
CACGCATCAGGCAGAACTGCCACGGGCGGGATACTGCGGGAATAAGCAGGCAAAAAAAGAGGGCGCAGGAAGAATTCTGGTCGGGGTGAGAGGATTCGAACCTCCGGCCTCTACGTCCCGAACGTAGCGCTCTACCAGGCTAAGCTACACCCCGCGACTACGGCGCCGATATACCTCGTGATTAAATGCCACTCAGTGATTGCGGTCAACCGCGAACGCGCATAATTGTAGCAAAGAATCCTTGAACTGACTATTTGGCAGATCAGAGATCGCATCGATCGCGCCCTGGACAATATTCTCGGCTTTTCGTCTGGTGTAATCAAGTGCGCCCGAGTTTGTGATCGCAACGAGGATATCGTCAAAATGCTTTTCATCGCCGTGCTCGATACAGGCACGCACGAGATTGCGTTCCGTCGACGAACCATGCTGCATCAGATAGATCAGGGGCAGAGTCGGCTTTCCCTCGCGCAGGTCATCGCCAACATTCTTGCCGATATCAGAGGCATTGCCCGAATAATCAAGCACATCGTCGATCAACTGGAAGGCCGTCCCCAGTGAACGCCCATATTCCGCAGCCGCTTCGATTGCCTCTTCCGACGCGCCGGCAACAAGGGCGCCAAGCTGAGCCGCAGCCTCGAACAGTTTGGCGGTCTTTGATCGGATCACCTGCAGATAGCGCGCTTCGGTGACGTCCGGATCGTGCATATTTAGAAGCTGCAGGACTTCGCCCTCGGCGATCACGTTGGTCGCGTCGGCGAGAATCTGCATGATGCGCATGTCACCTACCTTGACCATCATCTGGAATGCGCGCGAATAGACGAAATCTCCGACCAGCACCGAAGCTGCATTGCCAAATAAGGCGTTCGCTGTCTGCCGGCCCCTTCTCAACGAGGATTCATCGACGACGTCGTCATGCAGCAGCGTCGCGGTATGAATGAATTCGACCACCGCCGCCAGATCGTAATGGTGGCCGCCACGATAGCCATGGGCATTCGCGATAAGCAGCACCAGGACCGGACGAATACGCTTGCCACCGGCGCTGATGATGTATTCCGCAATCTGGTTGACCAAGGGAACGTCGGAATGCAACTGTTGACGAATTACCGAATTGACAAGTGCCATGTCGGCAGCAATGGGTTCGGTAATCGTGTTCTGGGTTGCAAATTGAGGGGCAGCTGCCAAGATAAGACCTGCAAAAATCGTCGATTGCGAGAATTATACGATGCCACGGGAAATTCGCCGGGATGGGCGCAAGTCTCTGATCCGTGCATTTGCTTGTCGACATTCATTCGACTATTTTGACTGTGCTTCTAAGTCTATGTATAATTTGGGGTTTTCCCGAATTGCATGATGGTCTTCAAAAGGCCGTCGGGAAGAATTCGATCCATTAATTATTTGATGAGGTTTCACATGTACGCGGTCATAAAAACCGGCGGCAAACAATATAAAGTTGCTGCTGGCGAAAAACTTAAAATAGAACAGATACCGGCAGACATTGGTTCCGAAATCACCCTTGATCAAGTGCTCGCAGTGGGCGCTGGCGATACCATTAAATTTGGTGTGCCTCTGGTTGAAGGTGCCAAGGTCCAGGCTACGGTAGTGGCGCACGGTCGCCATGATAAGGTGAAAATTTTCAAGATGCGCCGTCGTAAGCACTACCAGAAGCGTCAAGGCCATCGGCAAAACTACACTGAATTGCAAATCGTTTCGATCAATGCTTAATAGTTGACGAGCTAACCGGATACCCAGGAGTCTGAAATGGCACACAAAAAAGGCGGCGGCACCACGCGTAACGGCCGTGATTCCGAGTCGAAACGACTTGGCGTCAAAGTTTATGGTGGTCAATCCATCAATGCAGGCGGCATCATCATTCGTCAACGCGGAACACGCGTGCACGCTGGTGAAAACGTTGGCATGGGCAAGGACCATACCCTCTTTGCACTGATCAACGGCAAGGTGCAGTTCACCACGAAGGGTGCGTTGCAGCGTCACACAGTAATTGTTGTACCTGCTTAAACTTAATACTTAAAACGCATCAAGTTGCATAAGGCGAAAGCCTTTCATCAAAAGGCTCTGCCGACGGTAGGGCCTTTTTAGTTTTCAGGGCCATTTTTTGCGGCAAAAATATGAAGTTCATCGACGAAGCAAAAATTGAAGTAATTGCTGGAGACGGCGGCAACGGCGTCGCGTCTTTTTGCCGTGAAAAATTCCGGCCATTCGGCGGTCCGGACGGCGGAGACGGCGGCAAGGGCGGAAGTATCTGGGTCGTCGCAGACCGTAACATCAATACGCTGGTCGACTACCGATATTCCAAGATCCACAAGGCGCGCGACGGCGAAAACGGGCGCGGTTCCGACTGCTACGGCAAGGGAGCCGACGACGTTATGTTACGCATGCCGGTAGGCACCATGATTACCGATTATGAGAGCGGCGAAATCATTGCGGACCTGACCGACCACGGCCAGGTTGCGCTTCTTGCGAAAGGCGGCGAGGGCGGCTGGGGCAATATCCATTTCAAGTCGTCGACCAATCGCGCGCCGCGTCAAAAGACGGATGGCAAGCCGGGGGAACGCCGCGAACTGCGCCTCGAGCTGAAAGTATTGGCCGACGTCGGCCTGCTCGGCATGCCGAATGCAGGGAAGTCCACGTTTATCACTGCGGTATCCAATGCCCGGCCAAAAATCGCCGACTATCCGTTCACTACCTTGCATCCGAATCTCGGTGTCGTACGCGTCAGTCACGAAAAGAGCTTTGTCATTGCCGACATACCGGGCTTGATCGAGGGCGCAGCGGAAGGTGCCGGCCTCGGCCATCAATTCCTGCGGCATTTGCAGCGCACCGGTTTGCTGTTGCATATTGTCGACCTCGCTCCGTTTGAAGATACTGTTGACCCTGTCAAAGAGGCAAAGGCGATCGTCAAGGAATTGAAGAAGTATGACGAAGCGCTGTTCGAAAAGCCGCGTTGGCTTGTCCTGAACAAGCTCGATGTTGTACCGGAAGAAGAGCGTAAAAAGCGCGTCAAGGATTTCATCAAGCGTTTCGGCTGGAAAGGTCCGGTATTCGAAATTTCCGCCTTGACGCGGGATGGCTGCGACGAACTGGTTACGGCGATATATGACTATCTGGCTGAACAGAGACAGCAGGAGCATCGCGCGGAAGAAACGCAGATGGTAGAAGAGGCGCGTGGAATCATTTCCATCGATCCGGACGATCCGCGATTTAAAGTGATGGAATAAATATTCCGGTGCAGAGAGGGCCTTGAAAGGGCGATGGGTTTCGCCGACGCCCCGAAGGCAGTGACCAATCAATAGCCTTCGCGCTCATACGCAGGGCGGTCCAATACAAAAAATGAGCTCGGTCATTCAACAAGCCAAACGTTTAATCATCAAGGTCGGCTCTTCGCTGGTCACTAACGACGGCAAGGGCCTGGATACGGCCGCCATTGCAAAATGGGCGGAGCAGATCGCCCAACTGCGTTTGCTGGGAAAGGAAGTGGTGTTGGTGAGTTCCGGTGCCATCGCCGAAGGAATGCAGCGGCTCGGTTTTGAGAAGCGGCCAACCGCAATCCATGAGCTGCAAGCATGTGCGGCTGTCGGGCAGATGGGCCTGGCTCAAATTTACGAGACCAGCTTCCGCGCATATGATCTGCATACCGCGCAGGTCCTGCTTACGCATGCGGACCTTGCTGACCGGGAGCGCTACCTCAATGCGCGCTCGACACTATTTACCCTGCTGCGCCTTGGCGTGGTGCCCATCATTAATGAAAACGACACCGTGGTCACCGACGAGATCAAGTTCGGCGACAACGACACGCTCGGGGCATTGGTCGCAAACCTGATCGAGGGTGACGCACTGGTTATCCTCACCGATCAAAAAGGCTTGTACACAGCAGATCCGCGCAAGAATCCGGACGCCAGGTTCGTTCACGAAGCCAAGGCAGGGGACGTGGCGCTGGAAGCGATGGCCGGCGGCGCCGGCACAGGCATCGGACGAGGGGGGATGCTGACGAAGATCCTCGCCGCCAAGCGTGCCGCCACTTCCGGTGCGCACACCGTGATTGCCTGGGGTCGCGAAGACCAGATTCTTACCCGTCTGGCAAATGGCGAGGCGATAGGTACGCAGCTTGTCGCTCAGACGGCGCACCTGACGGCGCGAAAGCAATGGATGGCGGATCATTTGCAGACTGCAGGCAAAGTTACTCTCGACGCGGGCGCTGTGCAGAAACTGACCTCGCACGGAAAGTCCTTGCTGCCGATCGGCGTCATAGAAGTAACCGGCGATTTCGGTCGTGGCGACGTCATCACATGTACCGATGACGCTGGCCGTGCCATAGCGCGAGGCATGACTAATTATTCCAGTTCCGAGGCGCGCCGGATCATGCGGCGTCCATCTTCCGAAATCCTTGGCATCCTCGGCTTTGTGGAAGAGCCGGAGCTGATCCATCGGGACAACATGGTATTGCTCTGATTGCGTTTTGATTGGTGACTTGCATGCGCGGCGCTTTCGGGCGCCGCAATAATCAGATGAAGTCCGAACCGGACATGCTTTTCAGAGCTACGGGGTAAACGGTCGTTGGCTGCGTATCCTCTGTACTATATCGTCCGCTTTTCCGTCAACGACCTTCCCGCGGCAAAAATAGTCTTTCGCGAGTGCAGCATGGTGGCGATTGGCACTGTTTTCGAAGATCCGCTCCCACTGATCGCGACGCGAGCGCGACCAGCTTCCATCTGGACGACCGAACGCATACAGCTTCTTTTCGAATGATTCGCAGCGAATACCTTCATAACTGATATTCGTGGCCCCCTCCCGGCTCGTTGCGACCAATATATACCTGACAACGCCGTCAGAGCCTACCGTCAGGGATTTTGCGTCGATCGCAAAGGATTGCGTCGCCATAGGGCTTACATAAAACCCAAGCAGGTTTTCCGGCATGGGCGCGCCCGGTAATTGCACGGCAATTTCCTGCCACGGCTTTTCCAGGTCGTCGAAATCCTCGTCGAATCGTGACTGAGCGCTTACGGAAAAGCTCGCCGATAGAACCGCCACGACTCCTGCCATGCGGACCATCTTGGCCGCACTTGATTTCCATTCGCAGGAAAATGGCTGCGCGGATGACCGCGCAGGGAAGTTGAAACACATTTTGGCTTACTCGCTCTTTGGTTTGGCCACCGGGGCAGGCGCGTCCTCGATGGTCCGCGTTGCGTGGGTTTGCCGAAGATAACGCGCATTGTGGCGCTGGTTACGGCTTTGCGAAGGGCGGGTCAGAAAGCGTGACAATTCCTGCAATGCTTTCTGATATACATCGCGCTTGAATTCGATGACGACGTCAAGCGGCACCCAGTAATCGTGCCAGCGCCATGCATCGAATTCAGGATGGTCGGTCAAGCGAAGATTGATATCGCAATCGCGCCCCACCATGCGCAACAGGAACCAGATTTGCTTCTGCCCCCTGTAATGACCTCTGACTTCGCGTTTGATGAAACGATCCGGGACTTCATAGCGAAGCCAGTCGCGCGTGCGGCCGATAACCTTGACATGTTCGGCCCGGAGTCCGACTTCTTCTTCCAGTTCGCGAAACATTGCCTGTTCCGGCGTCTCCCCAAACTTGATCCCGCCCTGCGGAAACTGCCACGAATGTTCACGCACCCGCTTTCCCCACCACACCTCGTTATTGGTGTTAAGCAGGATGATGCCGACGTTAGGGCGAAAGCCTTCACGGTCCAGCATGTTGCACCTCAAAACTTTCTGCGGCTAGGCGACCCTCATTACAAATTTGGCACGTGCAAC